>NZ_FMYP01000005.1 GCF_900096565.1 Williamwhitmania taraxaci | reverse complement strand
AAACAATACGATTAAAAGAACTGAATACAATAATAAGGATGAAATGCAAAAAGGCTTAATTGAGTTTTTGATGTATTATATTCTCTACCGAAGACACGGAGGTTTAAGAAAAGAACTTAATGTGAAAACACCTTTTCAAGCTATCGAAAAATGGTTCGAAATTAAACCGGAAATATTTTTACAAGAACCTGATGAGTTTAAAAATAAAGTTTTATCTTTGAAATATATTAATCAAACAAGTTGTCATAAACAATCTTGTGAAACTTGACACTAAAGTAACATTCTGTCCTCCATCTTCAAATCGGCTAATTTTCAAATTAGTCCACCCTACATCTCCACAATACGGTTCAGGTAGTCGGAGTAATTCTTAACCTTGGGCTGATAAGGTTCTGTCAAGAGTGGGGAAGAGATAATAAAATCGGCAGTGGAACGATTGCTCGCAGTGGGGATATTGTAAAGCACTGCAATTCGAAGCAAGGCCTTAACGTCCACATCGTGCGGCTGCTGCTCCATCGGATCCCAAAAGAAAATAAGCATATCCACCTTTCCCTCGGCAATCATCGCGCCCAGCTGTTGATCGCCACCCAGCGGTCCCGACTTTAAGCGCGTAATCTTTAACCCCTTGGAGGCATGTCCCTCTTTGAAATGAATCGCTTCCTCAATCAACCGGCCTGTAGTTCCTGTGCATATAATATCGTGGCGCAACAACTCAGTGGAATTCCACTCCACCCATTCAATCAGATCCTTCTTCCGCTTGTCGTGTGCAACTAAGGCAATTCGTTTCTTTGCATCCATTCTTCAAAAAGTAAGTTACGTATTCAGTTTGCGCGTAAATTTAGGGCAATCCTCCATTACTTATATAACACTAAGGTTACTTTTCTATAAAGAAATTGCGCTATCGATTGTTTTCTATGAAAACCAAGGCATTATCGATTTGGTTCAAGCCATGTGATTACATTTTTAAATTTAGCTCTCAATATCCTCACTGCCCTACCGCGTTTCCCTCCAAAATAGCTTTACAAGCATCAATTCTGTAGACAAATAGCCCATCCATTTTAAGGCTATTGCGTATAACAGAAATTCAACGCTAAGGATGGTCTTCCGCTTTTTTGTATATTGAGTCACTAAACATGCCTGCCATGGACCGAAACGAACAAGATTCAGGAACGCCAATCTGGTTGTCGGAGGAGAAGTTTAATGCTCTTCAGAAAAAGGCTCACTACCAAGTGCTAATACACACCAAAAACAACCTCTTCTTTGTCCCGGTGCCCAAGTTGGCCACCACCTTCAGCCATCAAGTTGTGGTAATAAACGAGAATACCGGAATACCAGAGCAGGTCTACTACAACCAAATTACTCAAATAGTGGTAGACGGAAAACATTACATTGTTCAGGCCACCTTATCCGACAATCATTTTCTCAACGCCTACCGTTGGTTGATCTACTTGTTTTTTTCCAAAAAAACAAAAAAGTAATTCTGTTCGAAAACCACAAACCCTGTCTGTTTACAACCATTTCTATTTCAAAACATGTTAGGCATTGCACTAATAACCATAGTTATTAGCCAGTATAAATATATCGCCTCCTAAAAACAAAAAATAAAACGAAAAAGAATGTATACCTTTGCGCGCTAATATCATTGGGAATTAATGAGGGAACTTAGGAACATTGCAATTATTGCACACGTCGACCACGGCAAGACTACGCTCGTGGACAAAATGATTTTTCAGGCCAAGCTTTTTCGCGAGAACGAGGTACACGGAGACCTGATCTTAGATAGTAACGACCTAGAGCGCGAACGTGGCATTACCATTCTTGCCAAAAACGTTTCTGTAACCTATAATGATGTAAAAATTAACATCATTGATACCCCAGGCCACGCCGACTTTGGCGGAGAGGTTGAGCGGGTTCTCAATATGGCAGATGGAGTTCTTCTTCTTGTGGATGCATTTGAAGGAACCATGCCCCAAACCAGATTTGTGCTATCGAAAGCACTCTCACTTGGCCTAAAGCCAATTGTGGTAATTAATAAAGTTGACAAGCCAAACTGCCGTCCAGAGGAAGTGCAAGAGCAAGTTTTCGAACTCATGTTCAACCTGCATGCCACCGAAGATCAGCTAGATTTCCCAACTATATATGGTAGCGCAAAAAACGGATGGATGGCGACCGACTGGAGAAATCCAGGCACAGATATCACCCCGTTACTAGATGCTATTGTAAAGCATATTCCTGCGCCAAAGGCATTTCAAGGTACACCACAAATGTTGATCACCTCGCTCGACTTTTCGAGTTACGTAGGTAGAATTGCTGTTGGTAAAATGCACCGCGGAACCTTGGAAACAGGCCAAATTGTAGCGCTTGCAAAAGCAGACGGAAGAATTGTCCGCTCAAAAATTAAGGAGTTATACACCTTCGAAGGCTTAGGAAAAGCAAAAACCGATAAGGTCGAAGCTGGCGAAATTGGAGCCGTAGTAGGTATCGAAGGCTTCGAAATTGGCGATTCAATTTGCGATTTCGAAAACCCAGAACCACTAACCCCTATTGCCATCGATGAGCCTACCATGAGTATGCTCTTCACAATCAACAACTCTCCATTCTTCGGAAGAGATGGTAAATATGTGACCTCACGTCACCTAAAAGACCGTCTCGACAAGGAACTAGAAAAAAACCTAGCTCTTCGTGTTGAGGCAACCGGAAGCGCCGACGCATTCATGGTATTTGGTAGAGGTGTGCTTCACCTTTCCATTCTTTTGGAGACAATGCGCCGTGAAGGATACGAAATTCAGATTGGTCAGCCACGCGTTATTATTAAGGAAATTGATGGCGTTAAGTGCGAACCATTCGAAGAGTTAACCATCGACTTACCTGAAGAGGTTTCGGGCAAAGCCATCGAAATGGTTTCCAAGCGTAAGGGCGACCTTAAAGTTATGGAGCGCAGAGGCGATCGGATGCACCTTGAATTCGAAATCCCTTCCCGTGGAATTATTGGCCTTAGAAACAACCTTCTAACTGCAACTGCAGGGGAAGCAGTTATGGCCCATATCTTCACCGGATACCAACCTTATAAAGGCGAAATAGAAAAAAGGCTTACCGGTTCGTTGGTTTCCCTCGAAACAGGAATTGCCTACGACTACTCCCTAAACAAACTTCAGGACAGAGGTAGATTTTTTATCGGCGACCACGAAGAAATTTACGTTGGACAAGTAATTGGCGAGCACTCACGTGTTGGCGATCTTGCAGTTAACGTAACCAAACCGAAAAAACTCACCAACGTTCGTGCCGCCGGTACCGACGAGAAGGTTACCCTTCCACCTCCAATCGTTTTCAGCTTAGAAGAGGCATTGGAATACATCCAGGAAGATGAATATGTAGAGCTTACGCCTAAATCAATTCGCATCCGAAAGATTATTCTCGACGAGAACGAAAGAAAGCGTAAAGCAAAATAATTAGGGCAACACACCTATTTGTCTGACAGTTACAAAACATAGAATAATTTTTTTATTCTGGTTTTAATTTATACTTTTGCACGATATTTTTTTGAGAAAAAAGTGAGTCACCTAACAGATTATTCAATCCCTATAAAGGGTTTGAAGCCGGGTAGGCACGAGTTGGAGTTCGAGATTACCGACGGTTTTTTTTCTGATTTTGAGGAATCAGAGATTACCAAAGGCACGCTTATAGCCAACATTGTACTCGAAAAAAATTCAACGTTTATCAAACTGGATGTTCACGTTTTGGGTGAAGTAGAGGTGATTTGCGATCGGTGTCTTGAAACATTCAGCACCAAGGTCGACGCCAACGGAACGCTCTACGTGAAATTTTCAGAGAGAGAAAACAACGAGTCGGAAAACGATGACCTTGTATTTCTCTTGCCCTCGGAAAGCGAACTTGATATCAAGCAACCGCTCTACGACTGGATCTGCTTAAGTTTACCTGTCCGACGCGTACATCCTAACGACAAAAAGGGTAAGCCGCAATGCAATCCGGACATGCTAAAACGCCTTCAGCAGTTTACTGTTACAGAGGAGCCTAAAGCAGAAGGGGCAGATGATTGGAAAAAGAAGTTGAATGAACTGAAATCAAACATAAGCGATAACTAAACATTGATTTACCATGGCACATCCAAAACACAAAATCTCCAAGCAGAGGAGAAATAAGCGCAGAACACACTACAAAGCAGTTGCACCAACACTTGCAACTTGCTCCAACTGTGGTTCACCAGTTCTTTACCATAGAGTTTGCCCAGATTGCGGATTCTACAGAGGAAGACTTGCTATCGAGAAAAAGGTTACAGCCTAAACTCCCGATTGACCTGTTAATAACTGGCAATCTATGAGAATTGGTGTTGACGCCATGGGTGGCGATTTTGCTCCTGAAGCCACAGTTTTAGGAGCGATTCAAGCCCATCGAGAAGTTCACAGCGAAGTAAGAATTGTCTTAATTGGCAACGAAAGCCAAATCCATGAAATTCTTCTCCGAGAGGGAGTTTCATCAAGCAATTTCGACATCGTTGGAACAACTCAGGTGATTAACATGGGTGATCACCCAACAAAAGCATTTCAGCAAAAGCCGGATTCGTCCCTTGCGGTCGGGTTTGGCATGCTGGCAAATGGTGACCTTGATGGTTTTGCCAGCGCAGGAAGTACCGGCGCAATGCTTGTTGGAGCAATGTACACCATTAAGCCCATTCCCGGAATCATACGACCAGGCATCGCTTCGTTCCTACCTATCAGTGAAACGAAAACAGGTCTATTAATAGACTCCGGTCTTAATCCCGACGCTAGTCCCGACGTGCTCTACCAGTACGCCCTACTTGGAAGCATTTACGCCAAAGAAGTTTTTGGTGTAACGTCTCCCACCGTAGGTCTTTTAAACATTGGAGAGGAAGCCGATAAGGGAAATTTGGTTGCGAAAAGCACACACCAAATGCTTAAGGAGGCAACGAGTATCCGGTTCATCGGAAATATAGAAGCAAATCGTATCTTTGATGAAGATTCGGCAGATGTATTGGTATGTGATGGTTTCACAGGAAATATTGTTCTTAAAGAAGCTGAAGGATTCTATACATTGCTTCAGCGAAGAGGCATCTCCGATACATTTTTTGAACGATTCAACTTTGAGCACTATGGCGGCACCCCACTACTTGGGGTGAATGCTCCTGTAATTATAGGTCACGGAGTATCCAATGCTAATGCCATCAAAAACATGATTCTGCAAACCCAAAAAGTTATAAGTGCCGGGTTGGTAGTAAAAATTAAGGAGGCTTTGAGCTAATGGCAAAAATTACTGCAGCAATCACAGGAATTGGGGGGTATGTACCAGAATACATACTTACCAACGAAGAAATAAGCCATATGGTTGATACCACCGACGAGTGGATTATGACCAGAATAGGAATTAAGGAGAGAAGAATTCTTAAAGGAGAAGGCAACGGAACTTCAGAAATGGGAACCAAAGCAGTACTCCAACTTCTCAAGAAAACCAATACATCACCCGATGATATTGACATGTTAATATGTGGAACGGTGACTCCCGACATGCAATTTCCGGCTACGGCAAATATTATCTGCGATAAAGTGGGTATTAAAAACGCCTTTGGTTATGATATTAATGCAGGATGCTCCAGTTTTTTGTATGCACTAGTAACCGCCACCAAGTTTATTGAATCGGGCTCGCACAAGAAAATAATTGTTGTAGGCGCCGACAAAATGTCGTCCATTACAGACTATACCGATCGCGCCACTTGCCCAATATTTGGAGATGGTGGAGGAGCAGTAATGCTGGAACCTTCGACCGAAGGTCTTGGAATGATTGACTCCATGATGCAGGTAGATGGATCTGGAAGAAAACACCTCTACCAAACTGCAGGCGGATCATGCTATCCCGCAAGTGCTGCGACAGTGGCCAGCAGACAGCATTTTATTTATCAAGAGGGACAGGCCGTTTTCAAAGCTGCCGTATCAAATATGGCAGATACCGCTGCCGCAATGATGGAAAAGCACAACCTGACGCCCGAGACACTTGCCTGGCTAGTGCCCCATCAAGCCAACATGCGAATTATCGAAGCCACCGCAAAAAGGATGGACCTACCTAAGGAAAAAGTGATGATTAACATTGAGCGCTACGGAAATACTACCTCCGCAACACTACCGCTCTGCCTTTGGGAGTGGGAAAAACAACTTAAGAAAGGCGACAACCTGATTTTGGCGACCTTTGGTGCCGGATTCACTTGGGGTGCAGCTTACTTGAAGTGGGCCTACGACGGAAGTAAAGTAGAGTAACACAAAAAACTTATAGACAAAGCCGATCGTTGTCGATCGGCTTTTTTATTTGGCTTCGGCAACGCATGGTCGCATTAAAGGTCAAAAACAAGTCGATTTAGACTACAAAAGCAGCCGGGCAACAACTGAGTACAACTCGGCCTTTTTTATTGGCTTTAACAGGTAAGCAGAACAACCGGCATCGTAGCATCGATTCATCTCTTCCTGATGACTAAATGCAGTGAGGATAACAATTGGCAAATTTGGAAACATCTCTTTTATTTTTTTTGTTGCATCTACTCCATCCAACTTTGGCATCCGTATATCCATTAGCACGAGATTAATCTCATCCTTGACAGAAAAATCTATTGCCTCCAAACCATCTTTTGCCCAAAGGATTCGCGCACCGCTGCTCTTAAGCAAAGCGTTAACTAATAAAAAATTTGATTCAACATCCTCGGCAACCAAAATAGTCTTTCCTGAAAAGTCGAGACCCAAACCGCCCATTTTCTTTTCTCCTTTCATTTGTTTCGAACTACCGGACATTTCCTCAGTAAACGGAAGTGAGAAGTAAAATGTACTTCCATTCCCAGGTGTGGAATCTACCCAAATATTACCATCCATAAGGCCAACAATGTCCTTACACAAACTAAGACCAATACCAGTGCCGGAATAAAATCGATCCTCAGAGGCGTTAAACTTCGAAAACCTATCGAATATTGCTCTTTGGTTCCCACGGGGAACACCAATGCCAGTATCCCTTACAAAAAACACAACCATCAATTGCTCTACACGATAGCCAATCTCAATATACCCTTGGTCGGTAAATTTAAGAGCATTGCTCAATAAATTCCCAAGAATCTGCCGAAACCTAGATTCGTCGGCAAAGAGCATACCCTCGAACTGAGTGTCCGGAGTAAACTTCAATTCTACGCCAGGCTTTAACCATTGGGATGAAATAGACTGTTTCTGACTCACCACCTCTTCAATGGATCGTTCGATGTTAAAATATCCGTTAACAATTTTTAGTTGATCAACTTCAATGAGAGAAATATCGAGAATGTCGTTTAAAAGCGATAGCAGTATATCGCCGTTTACTTTAATCTGGCTGAGAGCTTCCGTTTGGCTCTTTTTATCTAATGAAGGTTCAAGTAAAAATGATGTAAAACCTACAATTGCATTCATAGGAGTTCTTACCTCGTGTGAAATATTAGCCAGAAAAGAAGATTTTAGCCTATCCGACTGCTCGGCACAATCCTTGGCTTCCTTAAGTTGGGCTGTTCTGTCGTCGACAATGCGCTCAAGGTCTATTTGGTATCTCACTAATTCGAGCTGGGCCTTTTTGCGTTCTTCAATCTCTAATACCAACTTTTTATTAATGCTGCTTTTCAACTGATAGTTATGGAAAAGCAAATATGAAACCAAAACAAAACATAAGAAAAGAATGGCCCAGAAGTACCCGACCCATCTTGCTTCCTTTAATTCACTTGCCTTTAAAGCAGCTTCCTTCGAGAGCATTTTAATACGATACTCGGATGACTCAAACTTATATCGTGAATCGACCTCAACCAAGAATCGCCGCTTCTCATTGCTATAAACACTGTCCTTGGCCTTATTGTAGCTTAATAATGCATCTAAAGCTTCCTTATATCGGTTACTTCGAGTATAATATTCGGCCAGCTGTTGATAACCACTTACTTTTAAGCCATCTAAACCGAAAGAATCGGCTAAGTGTATTGATTTTTTAAGGAGCCTCTCGCCTAAAGGAGCTCTCGCCGACTGTAAATAAACCCTCGATAAATACTGCTGAGCGCTAGCGACTCCTTCGGGGTTCTCCAACCGGGACCTTGTTTTAAGTACCTCTAGATAATATTTTTCGGCGAGTCCAAATTTCGCCATCTTCTCATAGGTTCGGCCAATATTAAGTAGCGTATTAGAAATGGAAATCTCGGAGCCAACATGTTTTTTGATTTTTAGGGCTTTGTCGAAGTAATCAAGGGCTTCTGTATATTTTCCTTGCTCAGTAAATATCCTCCCAATATTGTTATAAGCCATGCTTACTCCTTCTTGGTCGTTACCCTTTCGGCTCGTTTCAAGAGCAACAAGATAAAAATCAAGTGCCTTTTGGTTATCCCCAAACTGGAAATAGATATTCCCGATTTTTCGAATAATAGAGGAACGCTCTTCGGGAAAGTCAATTTGCAAAATAATTTGAAAGGCAGACTTGAAGTATTTCAATGCCTTCTGAAAATCACCAGTGGAAGTGTAAACCGTCCCAAAAGCATCGTAGACATCAACCAAAAGTCTTTGATTCCCGAGACCTTGAGCAATAGACAGGCTTCGGCTCAACGATTCTTGAGCATTAAAATAATCACCCAGAAAAAAAGAGGCATTTCCGAAGTATAAGTTAGCATACCCCTGTTCTTCTTTGGCACCCAACTCCAAGGCTAAAGAGATAGCTTGAGATGATAGCTGCTTGCTAAGACGTGGGTTATTCTGGAGTGTTTGTTTACTTAACTCCAATAATTGTAGCAATCGAGGCTTTCCTGTTAGCTTTTGGTAGATCGCCTTAACCGTATCTGGAGCACTATCGCTGACCGACAACTCTTTTCCTTGAATGCTCCATGCACATCCAAAATAAAAAACAAAACCTACAAAAAAACAACGAAAGAGTTTCATGGTAGTAGAGATCACATCGCTGAAAGCTAATAAAAAAATGGAGTATTAAAAAAAACTGAAAGAAAAATAAAAAAGGGCGCCAATTAGCGCCCTTAGTATAGTATTTCTGATATCCAGTATTTTAACGTTTCGGATGATCGTCTAAATCATCGTCGTCATCATCATCTTCGCCGTCATCATCATCCTCATCATCCCCTTCGTCATCATAATCCCCTTCGTCATCATAATCATCGTCATCGTCGTCTAAATAATCCTCTAAAGAATCATCTTCCGGTTTGTACGTAAGTTCAGGGTCGTCTAACTCTTCTATTTCAGAAAAAATCGAGCGTTTTTGATTTTTCTCTTTCTTCTCAGGTTTAAGCTTTCGCCTCATCAACTCATCAGATTCAATCGAAGTTGAGTTGTTCTCTGTTTTAAGGTCCTTCTGCGCTTTCATTTTGGCACCTATTAGGTTCAACCAGGTTTAAGTTAGTACTAATTAAAAAACCAAAAAAGTTCGGGAGAGATTATTCCCTTTTGCAATTATAAATATTTTTTTGCTTACATCACCGATATGGGTATCATTTAGGATCAATTAAAACTATTTTAATGTGCATCGAGCCATGTGTTCCCTATTCCAGACTCTACAATCAGCGGAACGGAAAGGGCAACAGCATCCTGCATGCAGGAAGTTACCATCGGTCGAACCACGTCCAGCTCCGATTCGAGGACATTAAAAACCAACTCATCGTGAACCTGCATAATCATTTTGCTCACTAAATCCGATCCTTTAATTTCCTTCTGGATGGCAATCATTGCAATTTTTATAATATCTGCAGCCGAACCCTGAATGGGGGCGTTAATTGCATTTCGTTCAGCCAACCCTCGCATCATTTGGTTGTTGGAACCAATTCCAGGCAGATACCGCCTCCTACCAAAAATAGTGTCCACAAAGCCAGTCTCTCTAGCCTTGGCAACTACGTTTTCCATATAACTCTTTACACCAGGATACGAGTTAAAGTACCCGTCTATAAGTGCCTTGGCCTCCGCCCGACCAATATTTAGACGTTGGCTTAGCCCAAAAGAAGATATGCCATAGATAATACCAAAGTTTGCTGTCTTTGCTTTCGACCTCATATCGCGTGTAACTTCACTTAGCGGCATTCCAAAAATCTTAGCAGCAGTCGCGGTATGAATGTCCTCCCCTGCAATAAATGCATCAATGAGTCCTTGGTCACCGGAAAGATGGGCCATTATTCGCAGTTCAATTTGAGAATAATCCGCGGAAAGCAGAACACTTTCAGTGTTTATCGGAATAAACGCCTTGCGTATTTCCCGACCCCGTTCTCCCCTAACTGGTATATTTTGAAGGTTGGGATTATTTGAACTCAACCTGCCCGTAGAGGTTACTGCCTGATTAAAATTACTGTGAATTAAACCTGTTTTGCTGTTTATAAGTTGCGGAATAGACTCAATGTAAGACGAGAGCAATTTTTTAAGCGATCGAAAATCCAAAATTTTTCCGACAATTTCATGCTGCCCAATCATCTTTTGAAGAACTTCCTCGCTGGTAGAATACTGCTTACTCTTTGTCTTTTTAACAGAATCGGAACCGTCGCCAAGCTTGAGAATATCGAACAAAACGTATCCAAGCTGCTTCGGAGAACTAATATTTAGGTCGGGCAAACCCGCAAGCCTTTTAATGTCATTATCGAGATCAATAAGTTGTCCATTAAGAACAATACCATAAGCCTCTAAAGAAGAAATATCGACGCGAACACCAGCCATCTCCATTTCGGCAAGAACACTCACTAAGGGCAGTTCAATATCGTAAAACAGTTTAGTCAACTGCTTATCCTCTATTTCTCTTTTAAATATTTCATAGAGCTGCCAAGTAACATCTGCATCTTCACAGGCATACTCCGAAACACGCTCTGGAGATACTTGGCTCATATTTAGTTGAGAAACACCTTTACTCCCAATCAAGTCGGTAATACCAATTGGCTTATAGTTCAAATAGCGCTCGCTAAGCAAATCCATTCCATGCCTCGATTCTGGATCGAGAAGGTAGTGAGCAATCATGGTATCAAATAGCGGTCCCGCCACCGATATTCCATTTTGAGCCAGAACCATTATATCAAACTTTAGGTTCTGTCCAATTTTTAGGATTTTTGGAGAAGTTAAAAACAGTGAGAGTTCCTTCATCCACCGCTCTCGGACAACCGATTCTTTGGGCAAATAAACGAAGTATCCATGATTTACCTCCCAGCTAAAAGCAATGCCGACCAGCGAACAGTTAAAAACATCTAAACTTGTTGTTTCGGTATCGAAACAAAAAGCATTTACATACTTTAACTTATCCAAAAACAACATCAAATTATTTTCGTTGTCGACAAGTTGATATTTCTTAGAAAAATCGGCTATGGTTTTATAGGAACTTGTGGACGCAAATAAACCCGTATCGAACAGATCGCCTTGGGTTGGCACTCCAGCAGGTACTAGTTTCGGAACTGGTGTTTGGCTTAAATCCTTAAGCATCGAACGGAACTCCAACTCTTCAAAAAGCATGATTAACTCTTGATTGTTTGCTGGCTGTAAAACCAGGGAATCCAGTTCGAGTGCAATGGGAACATTCAGATCTATCGTAGCAAGTGTCTTTGAAAGAAGGATAGAATCGGCATGGCTCGTTACGATATCTTGAATTTTTCCCTTTAACGTACCGGCATTAGCAATAACCTCCTCAGCACTACCAAATTCAGCAATGAGTTTGGTCGCAGTTTTTTCGCCAATACCCTTGGCACCAGGAATGTTATCAGAAACATCCCCCCAAAGAGCTAAAATATCAATAAATTTAATGGGAGAGCTTAACCCAAACTGTTCACACACCTCAGTTACCCCCAAAACCTCCGCTTCATTCCCTGATTTTTTTGGTTTATAAAGGTATATATTATCCGAAACCAACTGAATATAATCCTTATCAGGAGTATACATAAAAACTTCAGCGTCATTATCTGCAAATCGCTTAGCTAAAGTTCCTATTACATCATCAGCTTCAAATCCCGAAACTTGAACTACTGGAATATTATAGGCCTTAAGAATGCTTTTAATAACGGGAACAGCCCACTTAATATCCTCAGGGGTCGCTGGCCTTTGTGCCTTGTATGGTGGATAGATGTCGGATCGAAAAGTTAACCCAGCTGGATCAAAGGCTACAGCTAGGTGTGTAGGTTTTTCGGCTTTGATAAGCTCTTGTAGCGTTTTCACAAAACCAAAAACAGCGGAGGTAATCTGCCCTTTTGAATTGGTAATTGGCCGATTAATAAAAGCGTAATGTGATCGGTATATTAAGGCATAAGCATCAAGCAGAAATATCTTCTTTTTCATTTCAACAAATATTTCAATCTATTTATTATCTTCATCATACCATTCAGCAAATGAAGTAATCGTTTCATTCAAACGAAGGTGATGCAGTCGAATATTAGATGGCAGCTCCGCCTTAATAACCGCAGCAAAATGGATCAATAAATTCTCGCAAGTAGGCTGATAAGCAACAATTTCGACCTTTTCAAAATTTTTGGTAAGAAGCGGTTGTAGTTCTTTTGATTCAGGAGTATCGTGAATAAGAAGCGCGTGATCCAACTTGCTAATTATGCGCCGATGTACCAACTCCTTCAGCTGCCCAAAGTCCATCACCATACCTAACTTTGAATGTTTTTCTTCGCTTATTGGTTCACCGATTACCGTTACAAATAGTCGATAAGAATGGCCGTGAATGTTTTTACACGCGCCGTCATATCCGGATAGGTAATGAGCCATTTCAAAATTAAATTCCTTGGTAAGCCGTATTAGAGCCATACTAATATTTGTGGATTAAACATCTGTAGAAAAGACAATAAAACTTCCCTAATTCATAAAGAGAAAGCCGATAATACATCGAACGAACTAGATGGCACACTTGCTCACACATTCCAGTATCTTAGCAAGGTTGTTGTGCTTAAGAAAATAAAAGGTGTTCTTTCCCTCACGCTTCGAACACAAAACGCCCTTATCCTTAAGTATACCAAGATGATGCGAGGTAGTTGATTGCTCAATTTGTAATTTTTGGTGTATTTCAGTTACGGTCATTTTATTCCCGTCCTCAAGAAAACTTAAAATCGCAATTCGCATAGGATGTGCTATGGCCTTAAGCATGCTGGCCGCTTGCTCAAGTTGTTCGATTTTCAATTCGTTAACGTGCTGCATGGTGCTATATTTAACTTCTAAAACAAATGCAAATATATCAATATATCACATATGAATCGCGCAGAATAAACATTTATGATGGATTACAGTTAGTCTCTAAACATCTAAATTAAGA
This sequence comes from Williamwhitmania taraxaci, assembly GCF_900096565.1. Lineage (NCBI taxonomy): Bacteria > Pseudomonadati > Bacteroidota > Bacteroidia > Bacteroidales > Williamwhitmaniaceae > Williamwhitmania > Williamwhitmania taraxaci. Next base: position 83,673 of record NZ_FMYP01000005.1, on the reverse strand, counting down.
ACATTTTTATACCTTTGAGATCCAAAGAAATCATTCATGAGCGGAATCGACAACATAAAAAATCCCGTAAGAAAAGAACTTGAAGAATTTGAGATGTTTTTTCGCGACCAAGCAAAAACACCTTACAAGGCCCTTGATTTCATACTTAACTATGTAATACGAAGAAAGGGAAAGCAGCTCCGCCCGCTATTTGTTTTTCTTTCGGCGAAGGCGTCCGGTGAAATAACCAGATCGACCTATGCTGCTGCCGCAATGATTGAACTCTTACACACAGCAACCCTTATCCACGATGATGTGGTTGATGAAGCTTACGAGCGCCGAGGATTTTGGTCCATAAATGCACTTTGGAGATCGAAAGTTGCAGTTCTCGTGGGTGACTTTATTCTTTCGAAAGGTTTAATTATGGCCGTTCAGCATAAGGAATACGCAATGCTCGAAACTATGTCGAATGCCGTTAAGGAAATGTCGGAGGGGGAACTTTTCCAAATGGAAAAAACCCGAAAAATGAACATTACCGAACAGGACTACTACGACATCATAAGGAAGAAGACAGCGGTTCTGATCTCTGCATGCACCAGTAGCGGCGCACGCTCTGCAGGGGCTTCCCCCGAAGTAGTGTCGCGTATGGAAAAAGTTGGAGAGTTGCTCGGAATGGCATTTCAGGTAAAAGACGACCTGCTGGATTTCCTTCCAACCGGATTGACAGGAAAACCATCAGGCAACGATATAAAAGAGAAAAAACTCACACTTCCCTTAATTCACGCATTAAACCAATCAACCGCAGCCGAGAAAAAGGCCGTTGTTTCAAGGATAATTAAGACGAAAAGGAAAAGACTCGATGTCGATAAAATTGTGGCTTTTGTGGAGCAAAAAGGAGGAATCGTTTATGCTCAAAATAAAATGTCCGATTTCAAAGAGGAGGCATTAAGTTTGCTTCAAGAACTTCCTGAAAGTGAATCGCGACTTGCCCTAGAAGCTCTTGCCAACTATATTGTAAACAGAAAAAGTTAACCAAAAAACGTAAGTATAAAAAAAGGCAGCGAATAAATTCGCTGCCTTTATTAATTTAATGGGATTAGTAGTAGTTAACTACTTTCCCGGTAATTTCAGAAAGAAGATTATTTGCCAACCGGCTAGCACCTAAGCGGAAAAGCTCAGGATTTGTCCACTCGTCACCCAAAATACGTTCAACCACCAAAAGGTATCCCAACGCATCGTCGGGAGTAACAATCCCACCAGCAGGTTTAAAACCAATCTTTATTTTATGTTTGTTATAATAATCCTTTATTGATAAGCACATTATAGCAGCGGCCTCAAGAGTTGCTGCAGGTTCCATCTTGCCTGTAGATGTTTTAATGAAATCACATCCTGCCTCCATGGAGATTAAACTAGCCAGACGAATTGAGTCGTATGTAGGTAGTGCACCCGTTTCAAGAATAACCTTTAGGTGAGCATTTCCAATGTTTTTCTTAATAGCGGCAATCTCATTATAAACTGTTTTATGGTCACCCGAGAGAAATGTACCAAGCGAAATAACGATATCAATCTCGTCGGCTCCCGCCTCAACAGTTCTCTTACACTCTAATTCCTTCACCTCTATAAATGTTTGAGAGGAAGGAAATCCGGCACCAACAGCGGCAATTTTCACGGCTTTATCCGAAAGGTTATCCCTCACGGCCTTAACTAATGGCGGGTAAACACAAATAGCCGCTACATTTTGAATTCCGGGAAAATGGGAAGAGAAATTGCTAACCTTTGCGCCCATCTCGGCTCCCTTGCCTATGGGGTCATTCGCGTTTAGAGAGGTAAGGTCGATTAAGCTTAGGCATTTCCTGAAATTAGCGTCAGTTCTGTGCTGGGAGATACTGTGCTTAACGTCGGCAACAAGGCTGTTGACTTCGTTTTCGTTAACCTTAAGCTCGTAGTTTAAGTAAGATTCACTCATGTCGGTTAATTTGAGTTATATACTGATTAAGAAAATATAAATACATTATAGTAGCTTCTTGTTCTGGTGGTGACGATCTGCATCACGCAAGGTCTTTTTTTCAAAATTTCGTGAAATAGCCTCAGTTAGATCGACCCCTGTTTGATTTGCAATACAAGTTAGAACGAAAAAAACATCGGCAAGTTCATCGCCTATACTGCCCTTTTCGTCGTCTTTCTTAAACGACTGATCGCCATAAGTACGCGCCATAAGTCGTGCAAGTTCGCCTACCTCCTCGGTGAGAAGTGCCATATTGGTTAACTCGCTAAAGTAACGCACTCCATATGCCTTAATCCAGGCATCAACCATTTTTTGATATTCCTCAAAATCCATTACTCTCGGCTTTTTGTATCAATCCAAATCGTGACCGGTCCGTCATTAATGAGCGATAATTGCATGTGCGCACCAAAGGAACCTGTTTTTATTGGTGTAGAGATAGTTAATTGCAAATCGTAAATAAATTGCTCATAAAGAGGAATTGCCACTTCTGGCCGCGCCGCCTTAATATAGGAAGGACGATTCCCTTTCTTAGTAAGGGCGTGTAGCGTAAACTGGCTCACAACAAGGGCTTCACCTCTGATTTCCACCAAAGATTTGTTCATCACGCCATTTTCGTCGTCAAAAATACGCAAAGCCGAAATCTTAGAAGCCAGCCAACTGCTATCCTCTGTAGTATCGGCCGCTTCAATGCCAACTAAAACCAAAACCCCATTACCTATTTCTGCAACTACACTACCATCAATAGTAACCGATGCTTGAATAACTCGCTGAACTAAACCACGCATATTGGAGGATTTGGGACAACAAAAATAGTAAATCGCCTCAAACAACATGGCAACTGTTGATAAAAACCCAATTAAGGCCATTTATCTCACATTCACAAATGAGTTCAAGACGTTTGCTAATAGTTCCATTGCTCATGCCAATCGTTAATGAACACGCAAAAAATTTACAACTATCAAAAGATGGCAAGAAACTGTTCCGTATGCAATAAAAAAAGGCCTCCAAACGGTGGCCTCAGTTTATTTTTCTAATCGAAAAGGAAATCTAAATCATCTTTAGTTCCAACCTCCCGAGGGGCTTTGCCCTTTTTAAATATACGCATCGTTCTATCACCAATCAAACTAATGGTAGCATCCTCAATTCGGATCATACAACCTTCGCGCAAACCGACAACGTAAACATCTGGATCCATCTCAAGAAATTCCAGTATTCTCTCCTCACGGGTCTCACCGGCATGGCCATCAGGATTGGCATCCATATAGTGAGGGTTGATTTGGAATCGCACAAGGTTGAATGCACTAAAACTGTCCGGCTCAGTAACGGGCATATCATTAGTAGTGCAAATAGTAGGGCAAGCCACGTTCGAACCAGCACTCCACCCAACAAACGGAGTACCGTCGAGAACTCTAAAACGAAGAGTTTCGATAAGATCATTTTGTTGTATAACCTTCAGCAGTCTAAACGTATTTCCGCCGCCCACGACAAAGGCCTCTGCCTCATTAATCGATTTCTTGAAATTTTTTGAATGGTGAATGGACTCAACCTCAATACCAATCTCCGCAAACTTCTTCTGCACTTTTTCCTCATACTCATCGTAGGAAAAGGTAACCGCAGCAAAAGGAAAAAAGAGAACTTTTTTCACGCCACTACCAAGAAACGCCTTAATGTTAGGGAGCGGATATTGCAGGTATGGTTGGCCCGCCATCGTAGAATTACTGATCAGAAGTAACTTCATAGCAATTTGTGATGTTTCGTTATACTCTATTATCTTACAAAGTTAGGAAGAATTGCTTGGAAAAGAAAACTATTAAAAGCGTATTCCAAAAACCAAAATATCATCCACCTGCTCGTAGTTAAGTTTCCACGAAGAAAGAGTGTCTTGCAGCATCTTCTCCTGTATGGCTAGCGGCTCCTTGTGAATAGTAAGTAGCGTTTTCTTAAAGAGGGTACGTTTAAATTTTTGTCCACTGACACCGCCAAACTGATCGGTAAACCCATCGGAGAAAAGATAAATCATATCATCGCGCTGGAGCTGTATTAAGTGATTAGTAAATGGCCTATTCTCTAGTTTACCAGCATGCCCAATGGGCATAAAATCGCCGGAGTATTGAATAAGTTCTCCATAACGAATAAGATAAAGCGGGTTACGAGCGCCGGAAAACTGAAGGGTTAAATCATCGGTATCCAAAACACATAAAGCAATATCCATTCCGTCATGGGGTTCGGTCATTGTACCTTTTTGGTGAAGAGCCTCCTTCACATCCGCCCGAAGCCTATTAAGAATCTCACCTGCGGTTAAATCTTCATTCGTTGATACGATTTGGTTGAGCATAGTAAATCCCAGCATACTCATAAATGCGCCCGGAACCCCATGACCTGTGCAATCCACTGCTGCAAAGTAAACACGGTTTCGATTAACCGAAAACCAGTAAAAATCGCCACTTACAATGTCCCGTGGTTTAAAGAATATGAAATGCTCGGGCAGGTATTGTCGGATGAGTTCGCTCGGAGGGAGAACTGCCGCTTGAATCCTACTCGCATAGGTAATACTCTCGGTAATTTTCCGCTGCTCCTGCTCAAGGGCAACGTATAATCGCTTCTTTTTGCGGTTTTCAAACACCAGTAAAGAACTCAAAACGATAAAAACAACAATAGTAAAGGAACCTCCAATCATGAGATTTTGCTGAAGATATAATTGCTCCTTTTGCTTCCTTAACTCTTCCTCCTTTTTTTCCGATTCATACTTAGCCTGAATATCGGCAATTTGGGTTTGCGTCTCCACCCCATTCAAAGAGTCCTTTAATGCCGTATACTCTTTGTAAGCCATAAGCGACATCTTAAACCTGTCGGTTTTCGCATAAAGTTGCGACAACGATTCGGTTAAGAGTTTTTTTGCTTCGGACTGACCAATACTCTTTGCCAACTCAAACGCTTGGTCCAAGTTTTGCTCTGCTTCTTGGTATTGTCCTACACCCAAGAGAGCCAACCCAAGGTTATGCTGGGCAAATACCATCCTCTCCTTCATTCCCTTTTTCTTAAAGTAATCAAAGGAGGACTTATGTTTTACTAAGGCGGTCTTGTAATCGCCCAAGCGATAGGAAATAGAACCAATATTGTCATCGAGAATTGCAACCCCAAAACCAATACCGAGTGAATCATAAATAGAACGTGCGGAAACGTAATGCTGCATAGCCAATTGCAAGTTTCCCAGTTCGGTATAGGAACCACCAATGTTATTCTCTGAACCAGCAACCGCGGCTGACTTTCCATTTTTTTTGTTAATATCTCGATACTTGGTAAAATAGGCAATGGCCATTTTGTAATCGTTCTGATAGTAGTAAATCTGCCCAATATTATTGTACGCGATTCCAACTCCCTCCTCATTTTTAGCCGATTGGTACGTCTTTAACGATTGAAGATGGTAACTAAGTGCAATTTCGTACTTTCCCATTGATTTGTATGCAAGACCTAAATCATTTAAAACGCCACCCAACTCAGAAGTATTCGCTCTATCAACTGATTTGAGGGCTATGTTTAAGTCTTCTATAGCTGGTTGAAGATTCCCTTTACGATAGTTTAAAGCGCCTTTACGGTGATGTGCAATTCCAACCCTATTGTCATCATTCATTCTCAGAGACAGTTGTATGGCACTATTTAGATAATCTAATCCAATATCCCCGCTATCGGAATAAATACCAGCCAAATCCAAAAGCGCCTTATAATGGAGTGAATCATTTTTGGAGGTAGCAACAACTTTTAAGAGGCTATCGGGTTGAGCAGCGATGGTAGAAAATGAACCAATTAAAAGCAGAAGGATAAATAATTTTCGCATAATCCAAGTTTAAGGAATGGAAAAATACGAAATTTCACACAATAAAAGAGGCGATCCTTGCGGATAGCCTCTTTATATTAGTAATAGTAAGCGTTCGTCTATTAAAAGTCGAGAAGAACGATACCTACGTTAAAAGGATACACTTCAGGTCCTTTATCTTTTTCGAAAAGAGCAACAGGGTAGTAGGTTGCATAAAGCTTGAGAAACCGATAACCGACCCGCGCGTGAAAGCCATATCTTAGTGTGGCTAGGTTAAAATCGCTTCGGTTCTTATCCTTCTGCTTGTCGCCACCCTTATCATAAACAACCTTGGTGTGCGAACCCAACTTAAGACCGCCCACAATACCGCCCGAAATAAATATCTTGTGGCTGCCAGCTGGAACTTGAAACTCCATTAGCAAAGGAATATTTAAGTAAGTAGTAGCCAGCTTGGTCTTCGAAAGGCTAATTCCCCCATTGATGTAACTACTGTCTGCCCCAATTACACCGTTAACTTCATTCAGAGTAATGTCGTTTGAGAAGCGGAAATTATTAAATTCAATCCCCATTCCGGTAACTAGTCCAACCGATTTCTTTGTTAAAGGAATACCATACTCTAAAAAATTAATGTTAAAGTTGATGGACTTACCCATGTTCAGATCTAAAAACGCTGCATCTCCTTTTAGTGTAGTGGAATGGTCACTGTTCATTAGTCCATTTATCCCGATTTCTACGCCGGCCCAGTGGGGATCAAAGCCGGTTTTCTTCTTGTGCTTCGAAAAAGGCTCATCGAAATCCCCACTACCTTTCTTCCAGTCATAATCTTTAAATTCCACATTAGTGTCGTCACCGTTCTCTACAATAATGATAGCCCTTTTACCAAACTTAATCCGAGTTGTATCGCTCTTCGACACTTTACTTGACTTAATAATAGAATCAACTTCGCTGGAAGAAACTGTTGATAAAATTTCGGTGGAATCCCCTTCTTCCAGCTTGCTTAAAACAGAAGCCGGACTATCCTGCGCCGAAGTGTATAATGCCATAGAACTCAAGAGTGCTATCCCAAAAACTAATTTTCTTTTCATAAGTGTTTTTTTAAGTTTTTATTCTAGGTGTGCTTTTTGCAATTTATTATGTGACGCCATGGTGACACGATAAGTTACAGGTCAGCATAAAAAAAATTACCTAAACTATTCATCTAGGTAAATATCTCTTGTTTGCTATATTCAAACGATATATAAACCAAACGATCTAGAAGTTTCTAGAAACGGCTAAGAGCTTCGAATCGATCGATATTTTCAGAAGGTTCCCTTCCTTGTCATAAACCTTATCGATCTTGACAGGAATACCTAAAACGCGCGAAACTCCTTTTATTCCAGCCTGAGCAATCTGCCAAAACTTGGCCTTTGACGAACTACCGGTAAACTTAGGATCTATGCCACTTTTCTCAACAACCTTTTCGGCAAGGTATTCACCCACACTTAGGAAGCGAGAAGGGTTCTCTTCGGGATTCATATGCATTAACCTGACATCACTGTCAGTTGCACCTAACACAATATGCTCACCTTTATCAATTATGACTTGTGCTTTAATGGGTGCGAGGGCAGCAAATTGTTGTTCAGTAATAGCAACCGGCTCCACATGTTCCACTGTTGTATCCAGCCGAGCGGCAACACGATATTCCAGTTTTTCAATCTTCGGAACAGCGACAAGGCTATTTGCAACAAAAGTGCTGGTTGTCTGTGCCGAAACAGAAATAGTCTCGCGAGGTTGGCTATCGCCGGAAACAGGATTTACGCTTGAGTATGAAAACCTCGAACTGTTTTCTAATTGATTTTCGGTAGGCACACTAACAAAAATCATAAATGCTGCAATGCTAGCAGCCACAGCATAACGCTGAATAACAAATGAAGACCCAACCCGTTTGTGTGTAAGTCGGCCTTTATGATCAAATACTATGGAGGAGGATGGAGCTAATTTTGCCCTTTCAAACAGTACAAAATCAGATGCAAGGGAAGGATTCTCAGTAAGCAAGTCATGTAACTTGGCAAGATCAATTGGAGAAGCATCTCCCTCAAGTTTAGCAATACAAAGCCATGAAAACTCATCAATATACACATGACCAACTGGCCTCTTTGTTAGTTTTTCCTTCTGTGGAAAAACAATACCAGCATCAGAGTCTATAATTGGAAACTCATTTCTTAAGGAATCAAACTGGTCTTTAATATCGGGATTGGCCTCCAAAAACAAGAAGAGTTCTCCCCTTTCAGCTTCATGAAGTTGTCCTTCAAGAAAGTCGATCAACTTCTCCTCATAGTTATGTCGATTAATTGCCATCTTCTTTAAATTACAACTTCTAAACTTCCGATATACGACTTAAGAAAAACCCGAGCGCGATAAATATATACCTTTACCTGAGATTCGTTCAATCCCGTAATTTCGCCAATCTCCTCATAAGAGTATCCTTCATAGTCACGAAGTAGCAATACATTTTTTTGTATTTCGGGCAGTTGCTCTACTGCTCGGTGCAACAATTCATTTAAGTCGGAATATTGCTCGCTATGCGAAAAAGAGACTGGCTTAACTTCATCAAAAGAGCCAATTCGCTTATCGCGACGAATTTGATCGATCATAGTATGGTAAGCAATGCTGAAGAGGTAGGATTTTGATTTTTCATAACTAACCTCACTCCGCTTAATCCATAACTTTTCGTACGAATCTTGTACAATATCTTTTGCTTTATCCACATCCCTAATACTTTTAAGGATAAAGCGATAAACATTGTCCGAATGCGCATTGACGCAATAATTATATTCTTCAGCGGTCATTTACAACAATTACTCCTTTATGACGATATCGTCAATGTAAAGTTACAGCAAAAACAAAAATATATTTTTGTTCCCTTTCTACAATTCACATAACTTTGCGCATATCTAATAAAACGCAGCAAAAAAAGTTAATAAACCAGAATAACCTTTAATATAGTTCATTAGATACGATCACGAACACAAGGGAAAAAGTGTAATGACCAATTCCCGTTGACAATAAAGAAAACCCCATACAGATGAAAAAAATTATTATTCTTTTCGCCATTTCAGCAATGGCAATTTCGTGCAGCAAAGCACCACAGCAAGAGTCGCTGACTATGTGCGACACGACCCAAAACCATTTAGTAATGCCAGTTGCTTGGTATCAGGTTTCGGGCGAAATGGAGGCACTATACCTTCAAGCATTTAACTTTGCCCAAATGCGCTTAGGTGAGTTTGCGAAAAAAGAAAAAGGGAAATTGGCAGTGGTCGTAGATATCGACGAAACGATGCTCAACAATAGCCCTATTGAGGCCGAAGCGATCTTAAAAAACAGAGCCTTTTCTAAGGAGTTTTGGGCCGAATGGTCCGCCAAATCTGCAGCAGAGGCAACTCCAGGGTCCATTGAATTTGCCAACTATGCTAAATCCATTGGTGTTGAAATTTTCTATATTTCGAATCGTGATTCGTCCGAAATTGGAAGCACCATCGCCAACTTGATAAAAGTAGGATTCCCTTATGCCGATTCGTCCCACTGTCTTTTTAAAACCACCTCCAGCAATAAGGAACCACGTCGGATTGAAGTTGGAAAAACGCATAAAATCATTATGCTTATTGGTGACAACCTTGGCGATCTTGCCGAAGTGTTCGACCACCGCCAAGACAACTATGGAAAGAATGCCGTGGATAGCTTACGAAGTCAATTTGGAAAGAGGTTTATCGTGCTACCAAACCCGATGTATGGCGATTGGGAAAGAGCAATATATAGAGGCCAAAAACTATCGGCCTGTCAGAAAGATAGTGCTCGAAAAAGCATCCTAAAAGGATTCTAAAAAAAAGGCCTCTTTACGAGGTCTTTTTTAATTCTTCAAGAGCGAATCAATTTTATCGATTATACTTGAAAGTCCAATTGGTTTAGTAAATAATGCATTAAAACCCGAATTGCTTATCTTCTCCGACTCTTCGGCATCGGCAAAAGCAGTTTGGCAGATTACCGGAATTTCACCGTTTAGTATTCTAATTTCCTCCGTTGCCTTATATCCATCCATCACAGGCATTCGTAAATCCATTAGAACGATGTCGATATCCGGATTATCCCTAAACATGTTTACAGCTTGAAAACCATTCCTGGCCCAGTGAATGGTTGCTTTGGTATTTTTTAGTGCCGATTTAAGAAGGTAATAATTCTCCTCCAAATCGTCGGCAATTAAAATTTGCTTTCCTAGCCACTCGGGGTAAACAGAACAATGGTGTTCCTTTTCAACAGTATATTTCGAATTTGCAATAAGAAGTGGAATCGAGAAATAGAAAGAAGAACCACTCCCCATAGACGATTTAAACCAAATATCGCCACCCATACAGGTAAGTATTTTTTTTGTTAATGGCAGTCCAACCCCAAGTCCTCCATTCTCATTAGTTCGCGAGGCACCAGGAGTGAATGGTTTGAAAAGAGTAGATTGCCTCTCTTCGGGAATACCAACGCCTGAATCTACAACATAAAATAGTAGTGTATTGGGGTCGCTGAGCGTATAACCAAACTCCACAAAGCCGTTGGTTGTATGCATTAAGGCGTTGGTTAACAAGTTCTCGATAACCTGCTTTAGCCTAAATCCATCCGTTAAGATGGTAAGCCCCGATTCTGCAAGTTCCTTTCGAATCGAAAGTTTAACGGAGTTAGAAACTAGCCCTTGTTCAAAAACCTCACAGAACAGCGACTCCATCAGTTCATTTAGGTTGCATGGGCGAGTTAACACTTTAAACTGCTCCGTTTCAAACTTAGAAATATCTATGGTATTCTCGATAATTCGCAAGAGTTGACTGCTGTTTTGGTTAATTATCTTCACCAAGCGCAAGCGCTCTTCGGACGAAATATCATCAGAGGTGGCTAAAAGATTATTGAAACCAACAATGGCATTTAACGGTGTTCGTATTTCATGGGAGATATTTGACAGGAAAGCCATTTTTAACTTGTCTGACTCCTCGGCCTTCTCCTTAGATTTATGTAATGCCCTCTCGTACTCCTTTCGGAACGACACATCTTCATAAAGAATGAGGATGTGACGAATATTTTCATGACGATCCCTAACAGGCGAAATTGCAGCACTTATCCAAATTTCCTCACCAGATTTCTTAGCACAGAGCAACTCCCCCTTCCAGGTATTCCCACCGAGCACTGTCGGAAATATTTCATTGTTAATCAACCTTTCATGGCCAGGAAAAACACATGTAGAGATATGCATACCCAAAGATTCGCCTGACGAATAACCAGCGATTTCGGAAAATGCAGGATTTGTTTGCTCAACGGTACCAGAGGTATTGGTTATAACCATCGACAATGGGGATGCATTTATGGCCTTCGACATTATGCGGAGTTTCTTCTCGGCATCCACCTTGGACGTGGTATCAATCATGATTCCACCAATCCGTTCGCTACCATCCACCGCATTAAATTTAAACTTTTGAGTGAGAAATGTCCGTTCATTTCCGAAACGATCAATGAGTTTCTCCTCAACCGAAAGTGAGCCTTCCACCAAAACCGACTCGTCCTCGCAACGCCACCTCTGACGCATTTTTTCCGATACGTAGAGGCCCATCTTTTCCCCAAGAGCAATTCTACCAAACAGGTTGTTCATGGCGTCATTTTGGTAGATCATGGTTTGGTCAACCGATTTAATGAAAACGCCGATGTTAAGATTGTTAAAAAAAGTATTCTGTTGTTCTTCAGTTCTTACCAAGGCGTTCTCCATCACCATCTTTTCAGTGACATCCTTTACCTCCTCAATAACCCCAATCAACTCATCGTTTGAACCGAAGAAAGGCACTAAAACATGAATACACTTGATCATGTTCCTTTGAGCGTTTACCTTTATCTCCTCAAACTCGACACGTTTTACCCCACTTTTTATCCTTTCAATTGAACAATCCGCGGTATGGCAATGCTTACATCCGAAAAAATCGAAGCACATCTTTCCTTCAACGGCATCGCGTGGATAACCAGAAATAGAGCAAAAGGAATCATTTACACGAATCACATTAAAGTTTAAGTCGATAATCCTAATACCGTTGGCAGTTGAATTAAATATTTGCTGCAACTCAGTATTGGTATCAATTATCTCCTTTGAGCGCTCACTGACCTTTTTTTCAAGATTATTTTGTAAATCATCAATAACCTTCAGAGGCATATGGAAAAGTACCCTTAATAAGAGGAATAGAAGTAGCAGAAATCCAAGGGAAAGTAGAATTGATCCAAGTAAATAAGATTGAAAACCTGTTACCATATCGGTGACATCCACAGCGGCAAAAACTTCGCTGGAACAGTTCTTTGAACGCAAATTTAGTCTGCCAAATTGAAATATTGTATAGTATTGATTGTTAAATGAAATAGTTTTATTATTAAAACCATTACTTAAACTTAAGGCCTTACTAAAAAGCGAATCATCACCATACGTCAGCAGAAACTTTGTTCTTGAAGTATTAATGGATTCCTTATTGGCGAACAAGAAAGCCTTCTCCTTGTCAATTGTAACGATATTACAGATTCTAAAATTCAAGGAATCCCCCAGCATTTGAGCATAATCGTCGTCGCGAATGCCCAACTGGATATAACCCACTAATGTTTTGAGATAAAAAACAGGACTTGCAATAAAATGAAAAAGCCCTCCGTTGCCTAAATCATAACCCGTTATCTGATCGCCATGAGGAAGGAAAGAGCTATGCATTTCATTCGAGTTCATTTTCAATTCGAGCGAATCGTTGAACCCGACAATTAAATGGCCATTTATCCCGTAGAGACCTAAAAATATCCTCTCTTTTCCGACGCCGTTTAGCCTAGAGAAAACGGGCTGAGACATTAAAAACAATTCCTCTGAATTGCCGTTTTTTAAGGCTTTCGCCAAAGATTGGTTTAGCGCTAATGCCTCGACTTCTCGATCAAAAGTAGATCGGGTCAATTTTGTTCTGTTGTAGATATCCGACTTTGCTCGCTCAATCGTATGGTTAACAACCCAATTCCGATAATGGCTTCGGGTGCTAACACTGTTAAAAACGAAAATTCCGACAACAACAATAAAAAAAGCCATTACGGCAATTGTAGCCTTCCGTTCAAACGAACGATCGACCCTGAAAACCAGTCTTTTCAAGACTAAAATTTTGATTGGGTGTGATAATAAAAGTTCTCAATATCGCATCTAAAGATGAATTATGCAAGAAGCACGTTATCCATCTTCACATCAAAAACATCAATTGGCACGGCATCAACGAATTGAAAATTGAAACAAACTCCAATTTTGTAAAAGGATGCATTCGATAGTAGCTTATCATAATAACCCTTCCCCCGCCCCATTCGGTTATTCTCTTTATCGAAAGCAATCCCAGGAATGACGGCAAAATCTATCTCTGCAATATCAACAAGCCGTCCTTCGCGTGGCTCCAAAATGCCAAAACTTTGACCCGGCATTAATTCTTCTTTTATGGTGAATTCGCGTAACTCCAAATCATTGCCCTTTACAATAGGGAGCACGATCATCTTCTCGTTAATCCATTTTTGGATAAATTCCTTCGTTTGTACCTCATCGCCCATTGCCATGTAGGCAAATACACACTTCGCGTTAATAAACTCTGGCAACTGTTCCACTTGATTAAAAATCGCTTCCGATTTTAAGACCCTTTCATTAGGAGAAAGAAAATCTTTTTGTTGCCGTATAAGTTTTCGAAGTTCCTTTTTTTGTGCGGCGATTTCAATACTACTAGCCATCATTATAAGATTAATTATTGAAGGAGATTCCAAAGAAAACATTAAAAAACAATTCGTTATTGCGGGTATTTCCAAACCGCAGCGTTGTGGAAATTGGAAAAGCATTTCGAAATAAATGGTAATCGAACCCAAAATCAACACCATATGAGTAAAGATACTCAAAATGGGTTTCTCGCCTCTTTTGGGTCATATTATAAACTACGTAGCCATCTTTTGCCCAATCACCAAAAAAGTTCGCTCGAATACGTTTTAAGTATAAAACACTAGGCAGCGCAAGGTCTGGGTAAAATAGTGGAAAAGCATAATCGGCGGAGAGAGCCAGCAGTTGCTCTGTAGAAAACTGGAGGTACCCCCGCGGAAGTGGAATAGTTGAACTTAAATAGTACTTCTTTACCTCTTGTTTCTGCACACCCATGGATAGCATTAAACTGTGATTGGCAGCAAACCCAGGTGTCATCTGCTTAAGTTGCAAGGATAGTATGCTCCCCATATTCTCCGATTCAAAAGGAGAATAGCGGAATCGAAGATCGATAAATTTCCCCCAAGGAGCACGAATGTCGCGTTTTGCCATGGGAGTGTGTGAATAGTAAACTACCCGAGAAGTGATAAAGGTATAATTCCGGGCATAGGAGGAATCGGTGCGGAAGTAGAGGTAATCGTTTGAGTAGGAAATGGACACTGAGGGAACAATACTTCGCAGAAACCGATTACGAGTAAGATTGTAAGGAAGTGAAACGCTCCCCGCTATTTCTAGCCTGTCGGCTTCAACCATAGGATAATATTTTGCATTTCCATCTCGATACACCATTGTTAGCTCGCCGTAATCAGCCGAAAGGCTAAAAACAGGAAACCACTCCTCGTATATAAATCGTGCATGGTAAGCAGGCTTATTATCGGTTACAGATACTCCCAGAACAGCCGTTGTTGTTGACAGAATATTTTGGGAAACGAACGTCAAGCCAGGTTTAAACTCTGGACTGATGGCATTTATTTGTAGTGGATCATAAAAAAATGGCGCCCAACTATGAATGCGAAAAAGATGAAGACCCTTTCTATATTTTTCAATAGTGAATGAATGATTGTCTACGCTCAATTGTGTGTCAGGATTAACCGACCTAGATTCAATCACCAGCTCAAATGGATTTCGATATCCTAACAGTCCATTTATTTCGTTGAATTGGCAAGTATCCATCGAGGCTAACGACAAGCGATATCCATTTGGTGTATAGCAAGAAAAGGCAAGCAAATTCCCATTAGGTGATATGCTTGGATTCTCACAGCCAAACTTTGAGGATGTAATTCTATATAATTTTTTACTAACGGTATCTATCCCAAATATATTATTTACCTGACTGTTATATGAAGAAAATAAAACATACTTACCCCAATAGACTGGTGTTGAAAAATCGATTGCGGATTTTGCAATCAAGGCAACCTCCGACCCTGTTTTCAGGTCATAAACACATAATGACTTTCCGGTGCTATCTACTTTCGTATAGGCAACGACTGAATCGGTGCCGCCCCAGCAAGGCGTTTGCAAAGCCACACCCAAAGGAAACGATATTCGTGTCGCTTCTTTTGCATTAATTAGATTGAAAAAAACTAGGAATTGTGCCCCATCGGGAGCAACACCTACCGACACTAACCGATTATTTGAATGACTGATGGAAGGTGAAAACAACTGTAAATCACATCTCAAGACACGCTCCCGCCTCGTTGTCAGATCTAATATCTTAATTTTTGAAATTCCCTGCTGTCCCCAACGGAAGTTTGGCAAATACTCATTCCAAACGACGTAATTCCCCCCACCGCCTATTGGGTCATATACAGAATTAGGCTTATAAAGAGTTTCACCATGGTTGTGGAGTTCTGTTTTCACAAATCTCGGGCTCAACTTTACTCCGGTTCGGTATGTTACCAGAGTAGTATCGTCTAAAAAAACAGGATACCTATCATCGAAATAGCTCGTATTGTCTTGGCCCAAAATTATTTTCCCCTCACAAATCGGTTCCTCCGAACCTTGGCGCCAAGCGGAATCGAGGAAACTAAAAGTCTGGTAAAAAAGTTTTTCTCTGGAAACGCCAGCAAACTTCTTCAAAGCAAAATAAAACGGTACTAAGGTGTAGGGCTTGCGCGAGGTATAATCCATAACTTCTCCCCACAGATTCTTTCCATACTTTAATTCACCATAGGCTACCAGTTTATAACCAAGCTCATAATGATTGGGGATATAATCCTTATACGATCCCATCAGCCATTTATCATAGCTATACTTCTTCCCCGACAACATTGCTGTACGGTGACCCTGCTCAAACGAAGGTAGGCGACCACGTCCCGAGCGGGAGAATTTTGTTTCGGACAAGACAGCATCACCTTCAAGAAACCAAGGAGGAGCCAATGCCGCAGCAGCACCCCATCCCTGCTCTCCTAAAACCCAAGAACCAACACGAACAGCATTGTGATTTAGCTGCTCCATTTGCACAACATGTCGATACTCGTGAATGGCCAGTTGTGCTAGCCACTCCTGTGGGTAGTTGTCTTGGGGTGGAATGGCGTAGATTTCCATCCGGCGAGGAGCGAGTGTAACAAATCCATTCGATTGAGGATGCCATGGATGAAGAACCACGGTAATCGGCTTACGAATATTGGTAGCATTAGAATCTACTGCCGCATTTAGAAAAGAGGCAAATCGAAGCGCTTGAAACATATTGTTCTCAGGAAAAATCACCCTGTACTTATCGCTCGATACCTGCTTCCATCGTATAGATGAGGACTCCTGCCCATGCGAAAAAAATTGAGCAGGCGCGTCGCGAGGCACAGAAAGAATAGCCAGTAAAATAAGTGCAGCGATCCACTTCATGCCTATCCTCCGGCCTGTTTTACTTTATACCCAGCAGCCTTTAAAAGATCAACAAGTTTTTGTCGAAAATCTCCCTGAATTAGAATTTCCCCATCTTTGGCAGAACCGCCAACGCCACATTTCGACTTGAGTGTTTTCGCTAACTCCTTTAGATCATCCTCCGACCCAACAAATCCGGTAACCAAAGTCACCTTCTTGCCGCCACGCTGTTTTTTATCGAGCATCACGCGTAGGTCTTGTTTGCCGGGGAGGAGTGTTTCCGCCGACGACTCTTGATTTTGGGTAAATTGAAAGTCGGGGTTTGTGGAGTAAACAATATTCAGACGATCTTTCCAGTTTTTATCTCCCATAAATTTACTTTTTGCAAATGTAGAAAATTCTGAGGTTGCTTAATAAAAGTTAAAATAAGAGGCAAAGAAAATAAAATGATAAAAAAACACTATTTTCGCTAACTAGTTTCGAAATACTACAAAAATGAGACAATTTAAGCTTGCCAACATTATTGTTGGGTGGGTTATATTTGCTATTGCAAGCATTACCTACCTTCTAACAATCGAACCCACAACCAGCTACTGGGATTGTGGAGAGTTCATTGCTACAGCATTTAAACTGGAGGTGGGACACCCTCCCGGAGCGCCGCTATTTATGATTCTCGGAAGAGTGGCCTCTCTGTTTGCTCCCGACCCAACCCTAGTTCCGGCCATGATAAATTCCATGTCGGCACTGGCAAGCGGATTTACCATTCTATTCCTCTTTTGGACAATTACGCACCTTGCAAGAAAAATTGTTCTAAAAGGCGATGAGGAACCAACTTTATGGCAACTAGTTTCCATAATTGGCTCTGGTGTGGTAGGCGCATTGGCATTTACTTTTTCCGACTCATTTTGGTTTTCGGCAGTAGAGGCGGAGGTTTACGCTCTTTCGTCACTTTTCACAGCTATTGCATTCTGGGCTATCCTAAAGTGGGAAAACGAAGCGGATCAACCGCGAGCAAATCGCTGGATAATTTTTATTGCCTACATGATGGGGCTTTCAATTGGTGTTCACCTTTTGAACTTGCTCACGATTCCGGCACTCGTTTTTGTCTATTATTTTAAAAAATTCAAAATTTCCCCTTGGGGAATCGTGGGAGCGGCATCCCTTTCGGTAGTCATTCTAGGCGGAATCCTTTATGGCATTATTCCGTGGGTTGTAAAAATAGCCGCCGGATTTGACCTTTTCTTCGTTAACTCACTCGGCCTTCCTTTTAATTTTGGAGCAATTTTCTATGCAATACTTCTAATTAGCCTTTTGATTTGGGGCGTATACTACACCCATAAAAAAGGAAAAGTTATTGCAAACACCATCGTGTTGGCCATTTCGGTAATTATTATTGGTTACTCTTCTTTTGCAATGATCGTTATCCGATCTTCGGCAAATCCACCTATCGACGAAGGCAGCCCAGATAACGTATACTCGCTTCTTCACTACCTCAATAGGGAACAATATGGAGACAGACCTCTTTTTAAGGGACAATTCTACAATGCTCCAGCCATTAATTCAGAGGAAAGAACATCCTACATTCCAATAAACGGCAAATACGTGGAGTCTTACCTTGGCTCCGACTATACCTTCGATCCAAGGTTCACAACTATTTTCCCTAGAATGTACAGTTCCCAAAAAGAACATGTACAGGAATATATTTCTTGGGCAAATATAACCGGGACACCCATCTCGGTTGATAATGGAGAGAAAGCACAAACGGTATACCGCCCAACCTTTGGTGAAAACCTCACCTTCTTTTTAAGGTATCAGGTGGACTTTATGTATTTCCGCTACTTTATGTGGAATTTTGCCGGCCGCCAAAACGATATTCAAAGCAGCGGTGAACCCAACAATGGAAATTGGATTTCGGGCATAAACGCCATTGATTCCTATAGACTTGGACCTCAGGAGAACTTGCCTGAATCCATGAAAAACTCAAAAAGTCGCAACGTCTACTACTTACTTCCATTATTATTAGGGTTTATAGGCCTCTACTTCCAGTTCAAAAAAACAAAGAACGATTTCGGAGTAGTTATGATGCTGTTTATCCTCACCGGACTTGCCATTGTGATTTATCTCAATCAAACTCCATTGCAGCCGCGAGAGCGTGACTATGCATACACGGGTTCATTTTATGCATTTGCTATTTGGATTGGATTAGGGGTCCTTGGAATTGCCGAATTAATTGGGAAAATTCTTAAGAATCGCGCAGTGGCGGTTACCAGTTCTATCATAATATGTATGCTGGCGGTACCAACAGTAATGGCCTTTCAAAACTGGGACGATCACGATCGTTCGAATCGCTACACTGCCCATGACTTTGCAGCCAACTATCTAAATTCCTGTGCGCCGAATGCCATCTTATTCACCAACGGCGATAACGATACATTTCCGCTGTGGTATGCCCAGGAGGTGGAAGGGATTAGAACAGATGTGCGTATTGTCAACCTTAGTTTGTTGGGTACCGATTGGTATATCGGTCAAATGAAAAGACAACTCTACTACACGCAACCTGGTCCACCCGACAAAAGTTCAATTAATCCGGAGATGAATCAAAAGCAACTTTTCGAATCCAAAGCGGTACCGTTTAGCCTGCCATTCGAGAAGTATGTTCAAGGAACCAATGAAATGATTCCTGTTATAGAAAAGGTTAAAGGTTTCTTCGACGTAAAAGACATTGTTGGTTTCATTGCATCAAAAGATGAGGCGACTAAAGTTCAAACTCGTTCTGGAGAAGTTCTTGACTATATTCCTACACGAAACTTGGCCATAAAGGTTGATGTAGATAAGGTAATCAAAAACGGAACAGTTCGTCCGGAAGATCGTGATTTGGTCGATTCAATATTGTCCTTCACCCTTCCTGAAAAGAAGGATTACCTAAACAAACCGGAGATGATGGTGCTTGATATGTTAGCACACTTCAACTGGGATCGGCCAATCTACTTTGTATCACCAGCTAGTGATGTGGATCTGGGGCTGCAACAATACCTGCAACTCGATGGGTTTGCTTATAGGCTTGTGCCTATCCGAACCAAGCCAGCCGATTTTATGTCAGTAGGTAGGATTGATACCGACACCCTATACAACAAGTATATGAACAAATTTACTTGGGGTGGACTTGGAAATCCTAAAACATACATCGACTACAACAATGTTCGCACAGTTCAGGTTGTGCGCCTAAGGAAGAACTTTAGCCGACTGGCCGATGCGCTTTCAGCACAAGGGAAATACGACTCTGCGAGAGTTGTTATGACACGCTGCATAGAAATAACGCCAAACTACCAGATTCCTTACGAGATATATACTCTCGATAACATTCGAAGCATGTATTTGGCAAAAGATCCAAAATCAGCAAACACGATAACCAAAGAATTCGCGAAGATTGCTTCTGATAATCTTGCCTATATTATGACTCTCTCTCCGAGGTATAAAAATCTATACGATTATCAAGTGCAACTGAACTTGCACTACTATACCGAAATGAGTAGAATGGCTCGCGAGTTTGGCCAAACTGAATTGGCAGACAAGCTCGAAAAAGAATTTCAAAGTAGATTTTCGAGTTATATGCAATAAAAAAAAGTCGGCTTTCGCCGACTTTTTTTTATTTTTATCTGTTAATACTGAAAATAGTTTAAATTTGGTGGTAAATTAATGTGAATTAATATCCAAAGGATATCATTATGGAAAAAACTTTACTCCGGATTGTAATTCCATGGGATTTTACTCCAGTGGCCGAAAATGCACTTAAGTACGCCTTGTCCACTTGTAAGGCCAGAGAAAATTATCGCATCGACTTAGTTCATGTTTTATCCACAGGAGGAATGTTCGCTAAGGACAAACTTACCAAAGAAGAGGCAGAAGTAGAACTTAGTAAAGAAATCTCCCGCATTTCACACGAGTACGGAAGTGTTGTGTTTGGTAAAGCACTGGAAGGATCCATTTTCAACACAATTGCTGAGTATGCCGACGAAAGCCGTGCCGACTTTGTATTTATGGGTACTCATGGAATAAAGGGTGTGCAAAAATTGACAGGTAGTTGGGCGCTCAAAGTTATTGCGGGATCGAATGTTCCGTTTATTGTTGTACAAGACGAACCGCCAGTTGGCAAAAAAAATGTGTTTGAACACATTATAGTTCCCGTTGACTACCGCGCTGAAAGCAAGGAGTTGGTAATTAAAGCAGTGAAAACAGCGATTCACTTCGACTCTACGATTCACCTTTTCAAGCAGAATGCCAACGATCAGGGAGTGCTGAAAAAAATTAACTCCAATATGCTTTTTGCAAAGAACCAGATGGAGGAGTATAAAATTCCTTTTGAACAGCACTTTGCGAAAAAGACTAGTGGATTTGGCAACGATATTGTAAAACTTGCCGAAGACGTTTCTGCCGATTTAATATTGGTTATGACCACAAAAAACATAGACATTAGCGACTACATTTTTGGCGCTCAAGAACAGTTTATTATCGCAAACGAAGCGAAATTTCCTGTCTTATGCTTCAACCCAAGCATGGTGCGCTAATTTCACACGAATACAAAAAGGCATTACCGAGGTAATGCCTTTTTTTTATTCTAACCGCCGAAGTTGAAGTTCAAACTCACGTTGGATCTCCTTTAACCGTTCAAGAGTGCAGGTGGATTCAAAAACACGAACAGCATCAACGATACCATGCTTCCTGTGAAAAACAGCAAGAGCCGCATCAAAATTATTATTAACCATGTTGTTCCTAACGATCCTTGCAAGTTTCACGAATACATCGATTGATAACTCTTGCGAAATCTCTACATAACGCTCATACTTCTCATCTAAATCTTGGTATATTCCTTTTGATATCTCCTCTAATGAGAAATACTTAAAAATGGTGATTGTGGCTGCAGCAGAAATTTTTCGATATTTCCTAAACGAGATACCCTCGTCGTTATAGTGCCTCATCAATTCTGGAATAAGGCTGAAATTTTTCAAGTATTTTATCCGAATGCCATGATAAACATCTGAATAAATGGTGAGTTGACACGGTGTTGCATCAAAACACTGGTCGAAGCGTTGTCGAATAATTGCGCTCTTTCGAAGCAAGATCTCCTTACCAATCCGTTCCTTTGTGATAAAAAACAGAGTTCTTGGTTTCTCAGCATCTGCATCAAACTGGCTATGATATCCAGGATAAGGTTGACTATTTTCAATTACAAGCCAATCTGAAACCTGAATGCTATCTACATCCTCGACCTTAGTTAGGGTGCCAATTGTCTCTAATAATAGTTTTGTATCCATAGCAGTAATTTTGGAAAAGATACAAGAAGTATTGATTCAAGTCAAGAAAAACACGATTATTCCTCAAAATTAACTTCCAATGCCTCGATTTTCAACTGCACAGCATTTTCAGCCATATCACTGGTAGTCGTATTAAGATAGTGTAGCTTGGTGGGATTTCGTCTTTCCAACGAAAAGGAATAACTTTTATCGTAATAGTGAAGGGTCAGCTCTGCGACTATATGTAATTCGCCAGCCTCGATAGCCTCGACACAAGCCGTAACGGCATCGCCCCCCAACCGCTTCTCAATTTTATGGATGCAGCCCAACAACTGCTCCTTCGAAAATAAGCCATACTCATGTACTAACCTTTCCACGCGAATTTCTTTAGGAACGCGCATTAGCAAAACAGGAGATAGAATCATTCGCTTGAAAAAAGAATTTGGGATAAAAACAGAGCCAATGCTCACGCTTTCATCCTCAATCCAGATTGGGCGGTGTGGATCCAGTTTGCTGAGTTCCTCAAAAAGCAAGTTCTCAAACATTTCTGTGGAGGGTTGGGGGTTTTGACCCAATGCACCAAATGCCGATCCTTTGTGATTCGCCAATCCCTCCAAATCGACAACCTGTTCTCCTAGCCTCTTTAAGTGATGCAGCACCTCCGTTTTTCCGCTCCCGGTAGCTCCACTAAGCACATATAGCCGCCACGGCATTTCAAACCAATCTTGGCATAGTTTTCGGTAGGCTTTGTATCCGCCCCGAAGGGTGGCCACATTAAACCCAGCTGTATCCATCAGCCAAGCCATACTGGCACTTCTCATGCCACCTCTCCAGCAATGGATTATCATATCCGATCCATTGGCCAACTTTCTGGCTTTTTTTACGAACTTGTGTAACTTTGGTCCCACAAGTTGCAGACCAAGTTCCACTGCAATATCGTGTCCTTGGCGAGTATAGGTTGTTCCTACCAATGCCCGTTCCTCATCCGTAAAAAGAGGAAGGTTAATTGCATCTAGAATATGCGCCTTTGCATATTCGCCTGGAGATCTAACGTCCAGAACAACCTTCGTGGTGCGTTGCTCCAAAAACTCACTGGGCGAAAGAGAGGAAAAACTCATCGCTTAATCTTTTAAAAATCCACCAAGCAAGCTCGACGACTCCTTACCCGAATTGCTGCCGTATGGTGCAATTGCTTGGATTAATTTGCGAATAGGCATCGATTGCAACCAAACCCTTCCTGTTCCCGAAAGGGTAGCGAGAAAAATACCTTCACCGCCAAAAACCATACTCCTTAAACTTCCACTAGTCTCAACAGAAAAATCGATTCCCGGCTGAAATGCAACAACACAACCTGTATCGATTCGAATCTTTTCATTATTCAATTGGCGCTCGATGAGCGTTCCACCTGCATGGACAAAGGCAAGTCCATCTCCCTCTAACTTTTGGAGGACAAACCCTTCACCACCGACTAAACCGACACCTATGCGCCGATTAAACGTCATGGAAACTTTTGTTCCCATGGCTGCACATAAAAATCCATCCTTTTGAACGATAATCTGTCCCCCCATCTCTGCAAGGTTGAATGGAACTATTGAACCGGGATAAGGTGCAGAAAAAGCAACTTTTCGTTTTCCATGCCCATGGTTCGTAAAATGAGTCATGAACAAAGACTCACCTGTTAATACTCGAGAGCCAGCCGAAAGTAGTTTTCCCATAAATCCTTGCGAAGGTTCAGAGCCATCTCCAAGCTTGGTTTCAAAAGTAATGCCATCGTCCATATACATCATTGCTCCTGCCTCGGCAATAACAGTCTCCATGGGATCCAGTTCTACCTCTACCAGCTGTAAATCGTTTCCTACTATTCGGTAATCGATTTCGTGCGATTTCATATGCATTTTTGGTTAAAATGGATTACGATACTTTTCTTCACTATCGGCCAGAATGCTCAGGTAACTATTATAGCGTGTTTCACCAATGTAGCCTTTCTCTGCTGCCTTGATAACCGAACAGCCCGGTTCGTGCACATGGGTGCAATTGTCGAACTTGCAGCCATTAGCAAACTTAAAAATATCCGGAAAATAGTGCGACAAATCGTTTTGATTAATATCAACCAATCCAAAACCCTTGATTCCCGGAGTATCGATTATAAAACCACCGAATGCCACTTCAACCATTTCATAAAAAGTAGTAGTATGCTTTCCCTTAAGGTGGTATAACGATATAGACCCAGTCTTTAACTTCACATTACTGTCGATACAGTTAATAAGCGTTGATTTTCCCACACCACTATTTCCAGAAAAAACAGTTATCTTATTTTTAATCTTTTCCTTTATATAATCGATCCCAATATTCTTTTTTGCTGATGTTTCTATCACCTCATAACCGGCATGTTCGTAAATCGATCGATAATAATCGGCCAACTCCTTAAGTTCTCCATCGAAAAGATCGATTTTGTTAAGAATTATGGAAGTAGGGATCCTATATGCCTCACTGGTTACCAAAAACCTATCAATGAACTCGAGCGGTGTCTTCGGAAATTCGGGAGTAACCACTAAAAAAGCTTGATCGAGGTTGGCGGCAAGAATATGTGACTCCCGCGAAAGGTTAGAAGATTTCCGAATAATGTAATTCTTGCGGTCATGTACCGCTGTAATTACCCCAATTTCATCCTCTAAAGCATAGCTCACGCGATCGCCTACGGCAATTGGATTTGTTGATTTCACCCCCTTTAGCCGCAATTTTCCACGAACAGTGCATCGGATATGGTCGCCCGAACTCGACCGTACCTCGTACCAACTTCCGGTACTTTTCATCACTAAGCCGTCGAAAACTTCCTTCTCCATAACAACACTTCCTAAATTGTAAATTCAAAACACAAACAATTACTAGTATTAAAACTTCATGGTTTTAATTCTAAAACAACTTAAAACCACCGCCTATTACTTCAACTACTTCACGAACAACAATACTCTAAATAATTAGTCCTCCGAAGAGACTAACTTATACAAACGGTCGGCTCGTCTTACCGGGCTACCAACCTTTACAGAGAAAACTGTTCCTTTACCAGCGGAAGAGATAGGTCCATTACCATCATGAATCTCTTCGGCAACGCCTTCGACCACTCCGGAAGTTGGACCAATAATAATATACTCATCACCGATCGAAATCTCACCAGCTTCCAACAGAAGTTCTGCAACGCCAAGTTTTGAAAAATAGTTTACCACACGAGCCAGGTAAACTTTACGTTTGGTGGCCTTTGATCCGTAAACGGTGCTCCATTCTCCAATTTTTTGACCCAAATAGTATCCATCCCAGAAACCCCGATTAAAGACCGCACCAAGTCGCTTCATCCAATCGTCGATTTTTTCAGGTCTATAGGTACCATCAGCAACAGCAGCAATGGCCTCACGGTAGCACGAGATAACTGTCTTTACATAGTCGGCCGAACGTGCTCGCCCCTCAATTTTAAAAACGGTAACACCCGCAGCAATCATCTTGTCAAGAAATCCAATTGTACATAGATCTTTTGGCGACATGATATACTCATTCTCCACATCGAGCTGGTAACCGGTCTCCTTCTCCGTTACGGTATAACCTTTTCGGCACGTTTGCTGGCATGCCCCACGATTAGCAGAGTGATTATTCTCATGCAAACTCATATAGCACTTGCCCGAAATAGCCATGCATAGCGCTCCATGCGCAAACATCTCAATTTTAATAGGCTTTCCAGCGGGTCCAACAATTTTTTGAAGCGCAATTTGTCGCGAGATCTCAGCAACCTGATTCATGTTTAGTTCTCGAGCCAAAACAACAACATCGGCCCAGCCAGAATAAAACTTGAGCGATTCTGTATTACTGATACTTAACTGGGTAGAAATATGCACCTCTATACCTTTTTCGCGAGCATACACTATGGCTGCCTGATCGCTTGCAATAATGGCAGAAACCCCAGCAACAGCTGCCGCATCAATAACTTGTTTTAAAAGGACTAATTCCGGCTCATAAACAATGGTATTAACGGTCAGATACGACAACAAACCATTCTCACGACAGATAGAAACTATCTCCCCAAGTTCATCAAGGGTAAAGTTGTTGGCCGACCTTGACCGCATATTGAGCACGTCAACACCAAAATAAACAGCATTTGCACCACCCTGAATGGCAGCGTATAAACTCTCACGGTTTCCAACAGGAGCCATTAGCTCAATATCGTTTCTTTGAAATAGCATGTAGATAATTTAACGGGGCAAAAATACTCATTTAAAGGTATTTTCATTACAGAATCCAACCGATGTTATAAAAGCCTAAAAACAAGCCACCGCGAAGTGTCGGGTAATATTGCTCGCTAGCACACAAACCCAACGGTTAGTTCAACAATGACCAATATGGACTGAAAACATAACGCTTACAAACAAATATTACGCCAATGAAAATGGACTTAGAAAAGAAATACACAACTAACGCATCATACTGCCATTGAAAACAAAAAAGAAAATAATTACGGGAAAATTTTGGCGATAAATTCTAGAAATGCAACTCACAAATTCAACGGAAACCTCTAAGCGAGAACTCCTTCACGTTAAAAAGCATAAACCGAAAACGGTACAATTGAGGGTAAGGGAAAGCAAGGTTACCTTAAATTCAGAAAGTTCATTACACTTTCATGATTTCTTTTGAATCTATAATTATTTGGTGATATGGTATATCCTGCATGCATTTAAAGTGTTTCTTTGGACATGAATCAAATCCTATTTTAGAACATGGTCGGCACGAAAGCGGAATAACCTCGAATATTTTGCTTCGACTTCCTGGCATGTAGGGATACATTCCAAAATTAGGTGTTGTATTTCCCCACACAGAGAATATGTCGCGCTTGTATGCTGAGGCAATATGCATAAGACCTGTATCGGAAGAGATAACCAGCTTAGCCTTTTGAATTACTGCCGCACTCTCGAGAAGCGAGAGTTTTCCACAGGCATTAAATACGTGGAGGCCTGATTTTTTTGCAATAAAATTTCCTTGATCACTCTCTTCTGGTCCGCCCAGAATTACAATTGGGAATATCAGTTTCTTAGACAGTTCAATAACACGTTCGGTAGGAATTCTCTTTGTATAATGCTTTGCCCCTATAACGAGAGCAATATAGGGCTCATTAAAAAAATTTGGCAGTTTTTCTGTGGGGAAAACATCCTCCTCAGGAAGAAAGAAATCCAAGCCACTCGCATCATTTTTCAAATCCAGCTTCGCCAAAGTCTTAAAATATCGATCCACGATATGAATATCGGGCATAACATTCCATTTCAGCCTAACCAGAAGCCATTTTGCAAAATTAAGCTTCGGAAAACTATACGCTTTTACTCCAAACAGCCTAAGTTTAATGATTAGCGATCGTAAATTGTGATGCAGATCGATGATATAATCAAATTTCTCCTGTTTCAATGATGTAACCAGCGCTGAGAGGGTGCCATCCAACAAGTGTATTTTATCGATATAGGGACTATACCGAATAATGTCATAAAAACCCTTTTTTGTTACGTAATGAACCTCTGCATCGGGGTATCGTGTTTTTATAGCGCGCACGATAGGTGTAGTCAGCACTATATCGCCTATAGAGCTAAAGCGAATGATCAGAAATTTAGCCATAAATTCTACTTTGGAAGTCTACTGAAAAACAGGGTAAGTGCAAGCCACATCTCTTTACTTTCGGGTTTACTTGACCAGAAAGTAGAGGCCCCGTGCGTGCCGCTATACTTGCCTGGATCAGCAACGATAATATTTTTGATTGGAATATTTGAGACCAATTTTTTAATATCGGGCATCTCAAGTTTCGAGCCACAAACAAAAACGGATTTTTTGGGAAGATTGATTCGATTCTTTACAAATGAGGTGTCGCCAAAGTATTCTCCTGGAGAACAAGCGATAACACCGCCAACCTTAACCGATTCAGAGGCCACTAATAAGCAAAGAGAAGCGCTATAACTTGAACCAAAAAGAATGACAGGTTTCTTAACTAAAGCCCGAGCATAATCGATGGAGGCAAGAATATCGGGAATAGCATCAATATAGTTTACAGAATAATCTTGTTCGTTTGCCTTTTTAGCAGTTTCGTTTACTATAAAGTTCACCTCTTTACCCGAACGTAAATCAACAGCAAGACAACTATAACCCAAGTTAATAAGCCTAGGTGCAATTTCATTATATTCTCCTCGGCTATAACCCGCTTGATGTAGCAGTATAATGAATGGAGAATCGGGTTTTCCTAAGTATAGATCGGCCGTAACTTGCAAACCATCAACAGCCTTGTAGGTAACTCTTTGCTGTCCAAAGCTGGTAATGAATGTCAACCACATTGCAAATACTACTAGGAAGAACTTCATAGTTATATCTTTACAACCTTATCACCACATATAGTAACCCGATTGTCCTTAACTTCTACGTAACCTGAATCAACGTCAAAAATTAAAAACTCATCCTTAAGGGTAATTTTAACCACACCACCTTCTAGTGAAGATATGATTGGTGCATGGTTATCGAGAACCGAAAAAGAACCTTTCTCTCCCGGCAATCGGACCATTATACACTCCCCTGAAAAATATACTTTATCGGGTGAAATTAGTTCTACAAACATTTACTACAGGTATTAACCACGTAATTTTTTACCCTTTTCTATGGCCTCTTCAATGGTTCCCACAAACGAGAATGCATTCTCAGGAAGATCATCAACTTCACCATCCATAATCATATTGAATCCGCGGATAGTATCTTCGATGGTTACCAAAACACCCTTTATCCCAGAATAGGCTTCGGCGACGTGAAATGGCTGAGAGAGGAAACGTTGAACACGTCGTGCTCTTTGAACAACCAGTTTATCCTCGTCGGAAAGTTCTTCCATACCAAGAATGGCAATAATATCCTGAAGTTCTTTGTAGCGCTGAAGTAACCGCTTAACGCGTTGCGCTGTTTCGTAGTGCAACTCGCCCACAATTTCAGGAGAAAGAATTCGTGAAGTAGAATCGAGCGGATCAACCGCAGGATAAATACCTTGTTCGGAAATCTTTCTATTTAGTACCGTGGTTGCATCCAAGTGGCTAAATGTGGTAGAAGGCGCTGGGTCGGTAAGGTCATCCGCCGGAACGTAAACCGCTTGAACTGAAGTGATAGAACCATGCTTTGTCGAGGTGATACGCTCTTGCATTGTACCCATTTCGGTAGCAAGTGTTGGTTGATATCCTACAGCAGAAGGCATACGACCCAGAAGCGCCGAAACTTCAGAACCAGCTTGAGTAAATCGAAAAATATTATCGATAAAGAATAAAATATCTTTTCCACCACCACTTCCATCACCGTCGCGATAAGCTTCAGCAACAGTGAGTCCTGATAAAGCAACGGTTGCACGTGCTCCTGGTGGTTCATTCATCTGGCCAAACACAAGTGTGGCCTGAGATTTTGCCAACTCTTCGTGGTCGATTTTAGAAAGATCCCAACCACCAGCCTCCATGCTTTTCTTGAACTCCTCGCCATAACGAATAACGCCCGACTCTATCATTTCACGAAGCAGGTCGTTTCCTTCGCGAGTACGCTCACCAACTCCAGCAAATACCGAAATACCTGCATGCTTCTTGGCAATATTGTTGATAAGTTCCATGATGAGTACGGTTTTTCCTACTCCGGCTCCACCAAAAAGGCCAATCTTGCCACCTTTGGGATAGGGCTCCAAAAGGTCAATAACCTTAATACCGGTAAACAATATCTCGTTTTTTGTAGAAAGATCTTTATATAATGGCGGTTCACGATGAATTGGTCGTGTATCTTTTTTGCTTAATACCCCAATACCGTCAATGGCCTCTCCAATAACGTTTAGGAGCCGGCCCTTTACTTGTTCGCCAATAGGCATACTTATGGCAACACCTAACGCAACAGCTTGAAGCCCTCGCTTTAGTCCATCGGTAGAGTCCATCGCAATGGTCCTGATCGTGCTCTCCCCGAGGTGTTGCTGACACTCAACAACTAAAACAGTACCGTCTTCACGAGTAATTTCAAGTGCTTCGTGAATATTTGGTAATTCATTTGCTCCGTGAGCAAAGGTTATATCAACAACAGGTCCAATAACCTGTGAAACCTTACCTGCTTTTTTCTCCATACCGAAAACTATCCATTATGGGAAATAAATCCCTCCTTGCAAATGTAAAACAAAAAAACAACCGATAATTCTAAAAACAACAAAATTAACTGTTGCGACTCATCATTTTTATAGCCAATTGCTCTATTTCGACTAGCCGCTCTATTGGTTGATTTACGCAGCGCAAATACTTAAAAGCCCTAGCGAAATAGTCTTCCACGATTAACTCGGTAGCTTCTCTAACCTTAAGATCGTTGTATATTGCTATAATTCCTTGTATTTTACGATCAGGGTCTGCGGTTCCCATATTTAAATAGCCGTTTAGCAACTCCAGCTGATTTCCTTGAGCCCTTTTTAGAGCAGTTATCAAAAGGTATGTCTTTTTATTCGCCACAATATCGCCACCAATTTTTTTCCCAAATTTTGAAATATCTCCAAAGGAATCGAGTAAATCGTCTTGCAGTTGGAATGCAATTCCTAGATTTCGGGCAAACCGATCCATATTCGCTTGATCAGGTTCGCTGGCGCCACCACATATTGCGCCTATTTTGGTACAGCCGGAAAGCAGCGCAGCAGTCTTTAGCTCAACCATTCTCAAATACTCTTCTTCTGTAACGAAGTTCGACCTTTCAAAATTCATGTCCATCTGTTGACCTTGGCATACCTCCAAGGCTACCTGATTAAAAACAGCAAGAATTTGTACAACTTTATCCTTGTCAGATTTCTGTAGCATTTCGTAAGCAACCACCATCAATGCATCGCCCGAAAGAATGGCCGTGTTCGAGTCCCATTTTTTATGAACGGTTTCGAGATTTCTTCGAACATCGGCGTTATCCATAATATCGTCGTGGATGAGCGTAAAGTTATGGAATAACTCAAGTGCAATTGCTGGGGCAACCGCCGATTGAATATTATCGCAAAATACATTGCACGACATCAACGTTATTATAGGTCTTATCCTCTTCCCACCAGCCGAAAGGAAATAACGCAAGGGAGCAAAAAGTTCGTTGGGTTCTCGGTTTAATTCAACCTCAATGAGTCCCTTCTCCGCAATTGATTGCAAATCTTCTGAAGAATACATCCTAAATCTCTATTAACGTGAAAGACCAATCATTGTTTTCTATATATCGGAAACGTAACTAGTGTTTCCCCTTATATTTGTAGGATTCAATAATTATACGGCTTAATTGCTATGACCGAAGACAAAAAATCCGCTCAAGAGAAATCATAGAGTACAAAGAAACGAAAAACATAAAGATGATTGTATTAAAACCAGTAAAAACACCTTTATGAACTAGAACATAGGTCTAGCAAGGGTATTTTTTCTATTTTTGACCCAAAATTCCTTAGACAAAACAGATGAGCGATGTAATTCTAGGCACGTTAACCCTTTTAGGTTCGCTGGGTCTATTCCTCTATGGCATGAAGCTGATGAGTGAATCCCTTCAAAAAGTGGCCGGGGACAAAATGCGTTCGATTTTGGCCGCAATGACTAAAAATAAGGCCACAAGAATTTTGACTGGAGCCCTAGTTACAGGAATAATTCAATCCTCATCGGCAACAACGGTGATGGTCGTTAGTTTTGTTAACGCAGGGTTAATGAACCTAACACAATCGGTGGGAGTAATTATGGGCGCCAACATCGGAACCACCATTACCGCTTGGATTATTTCACTACTAGGTTTTAAGGTCGACATGGCCACACTCGCACTTCCACTTATTGGAATAAGTTTCCCGCTTCTCTTCTCCAAGAATCATAACTTTAAAGCTACTGGTGAATTAATTGCAGGTTTTGCATTACTCTTTATTGGTCTCGACTTTCTTAAAGATTCAGTTCCCTCTATTGATAGTAACCCCGCAGTTCTCTCATTTATAAAAGATTTCTCGAATCTCGGATTTCTCTCGCTGCTAATTTTTGTGGGAATTGGATCCGTTCTTACAGTTATTATCCAGTCCTCGAGCGCTACGGTAGCTGTAACGCTAGTCATGTGCGCAAACGGATGGATTTCGTTCGAAAATGCAGCAGCAATGATCCTCGGAGAGAATATTGGAACGACCATTACCGCAAACTTAGCGGCTATGGTGGCTAACGTTTCGGCCCGGCGTGCTGCACGAGCCCACACAATTTTTAACGTGATGGGTGTTCTTTGGATGATGATAGTATTTAAGCCATTTGTGCTAATGGTTGAATACATAATGCTTAAGATGGGGCAGCCATCACCCTTCATTGCTGTTGGTTCAATTCCGGTAGCATTATCACTCTTCCATAGTCTATTTAATATCACCAACACTCTCGTATTAATGAATTTTACGGGACTAATTGTCAAGATTGTCACCAAAATGGTACCAGCAAAAGAGGAAGAGGAAGAAAACTATCGGCTTAAGCACATCGAATTTGGACTTCTTTCTACATCGGAGTTATCTCTACTCCAGGCAAAGAAAGAAATAATCACCTACGCAACGCGAACAAAGAGGATGTTTTATTTCGTAAAAGAACTATTCAACGAAACAAACAATAAAGTATTTGAACAAAATTTTGAGCGAATTCGGAAATACGAAGATATTAGCGACAGAGTAGAACAAGAAATAGCCACCTATCTAACCCAGGTTGCCGAAGGTGATTTGAGTGAAGAAGGATCCAAACGCGTTCATGCCATGCTAAAAGTTATTAGCAATATTGAGAGTATTGCCGATTGCTGCTATAATTTGGCCAAGACCTTGGAACGAAAAAAACAAAACAGCATATGGTTTCAACAAGAACTCAGGGATAACATCAACAAAATGTTCGACCTAGTAGATGAGGCATTGGACACCATGATTGAGAATATTGAAATAGGCTATGGTAAAATTGCCTTAAACCAAGCTAAAGAGATCGAGGAAAGGATTAACAACCTTAGGAATGCCCTCCGCGAGGAGCACATAAAGAATGTGGAGAGCAGTAAGTATAAATACCTCGCTGGAGTAATCTATAGCGACCTGTTTTGTGAGGCGGAGAAACTTGGCGATTATACGATAGACATATCCGAGGATATTTTCGAGATTAAACCTATTCCCTACGAGAAGGCCCTGAGTGGTAAGTTTACTAATTAAAAAAAGCGCCATTTAGGCGCTTTTTTTTATTTTGATTTCTGGGCTTCAGCCCCTGTCGTAATCTCCAAAATTTCATTCGTAATGGCCGATTGTCGCGCCTTATTATACTGAAGACTAAGCGTCCCAATTAAGTCAGACGCATTCTCTGTTGCCACATGCATTGCTGTAGTGCGAGCACCTTGTTCGGCAGCAACAGATTCAAGTAACGCAGAATACATCTTTATTTTCAATGACTTAGGCACTATTTTTTCAAGTAATAATTCAACCGATGGTTCAAAAATATACCCTAATTCATACTGACTTTCTGATTTAGTTTTGCTAAAGGGAAGAATAACCTCTCGTTTGGGTCGCTGAACACCTGCACTTACAAACTCATTATAAATAATTTCGACCCGTTGGGTATGATCACTAATGAACGATTGTATAAGCCCACTAGTCAAAGCCGACAGCACATCTAAATTGGGCTTGTCAACCAAGCTTTTGTAGGGTCCAGAAGCGTGGAAATTGCGCTTAATAAAATACTCATACCCTCGTTTTCCGAAAACAAGCAAGGAGAAGGTAACTTCTGGATAAGCGTTCCGATACTCGTCCATAGTTGCTTCCGCGAGT
Source organism: Williamwhitmania taraxaci (assembly GCF_900096565.1). NCBI lineage: Bacteria > Pseudomonadati > Bacteroidota > Bacteroidia > Bacteroidales > Williamwhitmaniaceae > Williamwhitmania > Williamwhitmania taraxaci. The sequence goes on along the minus strand of NZ_FMYP01000005.1, from coordinate 50,148 downwards.
TTAAGAATATTACTATTGAACGCACCGCACAAACTTCCGTTAGCAGAATAAATTACAAGGGTGACATTTCGAGGTACCGAAACCTTTGCCAATGCAAGTTCAGAAAAAACCATAGAATCCATAGTAAGGTTACTAACCATGGTATTTAACTTAGAACTGTATGGTCGCATCCTATAAATAGCATCCTGTGCTCGCTTTAACTTTGCAGCAGAAACCATTTTCATGGCACTTGTAATCTTTCTTGTAGAAGTAACCGAAGTGATTCGATTTCTTAACTCCTTAAGAGAGGCCATCTTTATTCGCTTAGATTAAATAAAACGTTTAGCAATTTCGACAGCAATTTCGCCCAACTTTGATGAAATATCATCATTAATCACGCCTTGCTGCAGTTTCTCTAATATTTCAACTGGATACTTGGCATGAAGCACTTCAAAAAAAGCACGCTGAAAGTCTTTCACCTTAGCAACAGGAACCTCGTTCAGCAGTCCGTTCGTTCCGCAATAGAGAATGGCAATTTGCTCGGCTACAGGCATTGGCGAATGCAGTCCCTGCTTTAAGAGTTCCACATTTTTTGCACCTTTATTGAGAACAGACATGGTGTAGGCATCTAAATCGCTACCAAATTTCGAAAATGCCTCGAGTTCTCTATACTGAGCTTGGTCAATCTTAAGAGGACCAGCGATTTTTTTCATCGATTTTAACTGAGCATTACCGCCTACCCTCGACACAGAGACGCCCACGTTGATAGCTGGTCTAATACCCGCATTGAACAAGTTCGACTCCAAAAATATTTGCCCATCCGTTATGGATATCACGTTTGTGGGAATATACGCAGAAACATCACCTGCCTGAGTTTCAATAACAGGAAGTGCGGTAAGTGATCCGCCGCCTTTCACTAAATGTTTAATAGACTCCGGTAAATCGTTCATTTTTCGAGCGATATCATCGGAATTAATAATCTTAGCAGCACGTTCGAGCAAGCGGCTATGTAGGTAAAATATATCGCCAGGATAAGCCTCGCGTCCAGGTGGACGACGTAAGAGTAACGAAACTTCGCGATATGCAACAGCCTGTTTCGATAAATCATCATAAACGATAAGTGCAGGGCGACCAGTGTCTCGGAAGAACTCACCAATTGCGGCCCCTGCAAAAGGAGCATAAAACTGGAGTGCAGCTGGATCAGAGGCTGGAGCAGCAACAATGGTAGTATATGCCAATGCACCGTGTTCTTCCAGAGTCTTAGCAATATTAACTACAGTACTATTCTTTTGTCCGATAGCAACATAGATACAGTAAACGGGCTTCCCCTGCTCAAAAAATTGCCGCTGACTAATAATGGTATCAATAGCAATGGTAGTTTTACCCGTTTGCCTATCACCAATAATTAATTCGCGCTGACCTCTTCCAATGGGAAACATTGCGTCAATTGCCATCAATCCCGTTTGTAGTGGCTCATTTACAGGTTGTCTGAAAATAACACCTGGCGCTTTACGCTCAAGTGGCATTTCAAAAAGTTCTCCAGGAATAGGGCCTTTTCCGTCCAGCGGTTCACCAATGGTGTTAATTACCCGGCCCAGTAATCCTTCTCCAACATTAATGGAAGCAATACGGCCAGTACCCTTTGCGGTATAGCCTTCCTTAATTTTTTCGGAGGAACCCAGAAGTACAACACCAACATTATCCTCCTCAAGGTTGAGCACAATTCCGAGAACGCCATTCTCGAACTCAATTAACTCATTCGAGCGAACATTGGACATTCCATACAAACGGGCAATGCCGTCACCAACCTGCAGAACGCGCCCAACCTCCTCAAAATGGTCCACTCCGCTCATGCCGGAAAGTTCCATTTTTAGGATTTCAGCAATTTCACCTGGCTTAATATCGGCCATAGCTATATGATTAATTATTTAATGACTATTGTAAGATTCTTGAACTTTTGTTTTCAAGCGCCGCAATTTAGTTGCAACACTGGCATCGAGTAAACTATCATTTAGGGCTAACGTAAATCCTCCGATTAGATCCGCTTTTGTTTGAAAAACCAGTTCCAATTCACCAGAAATGGATTTTTCTAGCTCTTTCCTGATGGTTACCTTAAATGTATCACTGACTTCCAAAGCAGAAACAAACTCTACTCGAGTGATACCCATCTTCTCACGGTAAATTCGAAAAAAAGTTATAGCGATGTACTTCAAGTGCATTTCCCTGTGTTTGTCAACCAGAAAATGAAGATATCGAATAGTAACATCCGACAACCGACCAAGAAATAGCTTATCTATTAACTCTTTCTTTCGGGTAGGATAGATTACTGGTGAATCTAAAAGTTCAAGTAATTCAGGAGAGGTCGCAAGCAAATTATTAATCTTATTCATGTCCTCATAAACGACCTGAATAGCATTAGACGACTCTGCAAAATCGTAGAGAGCGTTAGCATATTTTACGTGAAGGCGTCCGTGGTTCATTGCCTAGTTTAACTTTACGTTGTCCAACAACTGCTGAATTAATCGATCTTGTTCCTTGGAGTCGACCAATTCCCTTTTCAAAATCTCCTCTGCTATATCAACCGAAAGAAGTGCTGCTTGCTTTTTCAGATCAGCAAGAGCACGATCTCGCTCCAGCTGTATTTGAACTTTCGCCAATTCCATTTGCCGTTTCGTTTCTTCTTGAGCAATAATTCTGGCATCGGCGAGCATGGTCTCTTTAAGATTACGCGCTTCCATAAGAATCTCTTCCTGTTGAACCCGTGCTTTATTCAAAATCTCGGAACCATCCTTTTGCAAGCGGTAGTAATCATCTTGTGCCTTATGGGCAGTAATTAAAGACTCTCTAATATAATCCTCTCTTTTCTTTAACGAACTTAATATTATAGGCCAAGCATACTTTCCTAGAATAAAAAGCAAAAAGGAGAATGATAAGAGCATCCAAAAAATTAACCCGACTTCTGGGATTAGCAGTTCCATTTATTTGATTTTTTGAATTAAAGAACAAGCGCTAAGAAGGAGATAATGATAGCAAAAAACGCAACACCTTCAATAAGGGCAGCAGCAAGAATCATATTGGAACGAATATCGCTTATCGCTTCTGGTTGACGGGCAATTGCCTCGAGAGCAGATGCACCAATTTTTCCGATTCCAACACCAGCAGCAAGAGCTGCAATACCGGCACCAATGGCACCACCAAGTTTTGCAATACCAGCACCAGCGGCGGCCGCTTCCATAATAATACCTAAAGTAATCATAATGTCAAAGTTTATGTTAAAGTACCTAGTGAGCTTGTTGCGTGTGATGTGCCTCGACCTTTGCCATGCCAAAATAAATAGCAGAAAGCATTGTAAATACATACGCTTGGATAAATGCAACCAGCACCTCCAAAAGAGACATAAATACAGTAAATAGAATTGTTAGTATGGAGAAACCATATCCTGCAGTAACAGAGAGGTTACCAAAAATAAAAATCAAACTAAAAAAAACAGTAGCCACCATATGTCCGGCTAAAATATTGGCAAATAGTCGGATCATGAGAACAAACGGCTTTGTAAAAACACCCGAAAACTCAACAATTGGAACAATCGGAATAGGCAATTTTAACCACCATGGAATTTCTGGATTGTTAAAAACCTCAACCCAATAGTGTTTGTTGGTGCTAAACATTGTTATGACAAATGTAAAAAGCGCCAAAACGATTGTTATAGCAATATTACCAGTAACATTTGCTCCTCCAGGGAAAATTGGAATAAGGCCCAACATATTTACGAACCAAATAAAAAAGAAAATAGTTAGTAAAAATGGCATGTACTGCCGATATCTATTCTCACCAATAGAGGGAAGTGCAATGTCATCGCGAACAAAAAGAATCATCGGTTCAAATAAATTTTGCACACCACTTGGTGCCTTATCTGGATTCCGGACATACGTTCGAGCTACCGACAAAAAGATCCATATCATGAACCCAACTGTCATAAAAACAGAAAGCACTACCTTCGTTATGGATATATCAATAGGTCGAATCGTTAAGACAGAGCCATCCAACTGGGCCACGCTCTCAACAATTTTTCCCTTGTATTTACCGTCACTCGGAATGGAAAAATTGTGATAACTGCTTTTATGCAGTTTGCTAGACATAAAAACATGGAAACCGGTATGCTTTGAATACAGAATTACAGGAAGGGGGATGCTAAGTTCAGTCTCTCCTATTGAGGTGATATGCCAACTATAGGCATCTCCTATATGCTCCATAATAAACTCACCCGGCAAAAATTTCTTCCCGGAATGCACAGAAGTATCTTGAACTGAATCCTGGGCAAATCCAAAGTGGAAAAAGCCCATAAAAACAAGTATACCAATAGTATGTCTTAAATGCTGCACGTTGAAAATTTTTCGAAATTTAGTTCTTTTTTTGATTCGATGTTCTCGATTTGCCCAGCAAGGTTGAAATATCAAAAACAAGAAAGATAAAGTATATGATTAACAAACTAATAAGAAATGCTGCTGCTTTTTCACGAATTACTACTATATAGAAAACAACAACCATTAACAGCAGAAAAAGTTTAGCCGAGGTTACAAACAAATATCGATTAAGGAAGGCTTGAGGCCTTAAGGTATCCGATTGATCCAAAAAAACATGACTAAATATGGAATAGAGGATGAACAGCAGGAGCAAAAACGGAAATGCATTAAAATAATGTTCAGGAACAATATAGTGAAAAATCAAAAACGAGATGAGAGCTAAAAAACCACCAAACAATAACGTTTTGAGCATCTCTTTGGAAAAGAATGATTTCATGTAAACAGTAATTAGTTTGGCACATCAACGAAGTAACTATTGGATGGTAAGCGATATATTATCCACAATAACGAAGTAGTGGAAAATGGTATTCAGACCACAGAAATTCTCGAACCAAAGGATATAAACTCAAACAGGCCCATTCTAACCGAAAATAACGAACCAATACAATTCCGCTAAAATGATATGTTCAAAAAAACCTGATGTACTTGAGTTAACGAAAAATCAATCAGATATCTATCCCATAAAACAAGTATTCTTCCAAGAATAATATGTTGAAATATTTCACCAATCTACAAATTATTGCTTAAAAAGCAAAATAAAAAGGGCCAGAGGCCCCTCATTATTATATCGAAGTACAGTTTATTCGGATATTTTCTTGGAAAAATCTTCGCTGTTTGCAATACTATTAGGTTGATCGGAATCAGTCATATTGCAAAAGCCAGTAAATCGAGCGCCGGGTTCCACAGAAAATCGGCCAGTGGTAATATCACCGTTCACGCGACTAGAAGACTTAAGCGCTATTAGTTCAGTAACGGTTAACTTTCCATCGGCTGTACCAGAGATATCTGCATTTCTACAGTTCATCTCACCCTTAATTCGACCGGTTTCCCCTATCACAATTTTACCACGCGTAGTAATATTACCGAAAAGAACACCATCAATCCGGATATCCCCGTTGGAAGTAATATCACCTGTTATTTCCGTTCCACCTCCAATGAGGTTAATGTTTGCAGAAATTGCCTCTGATTCGTTATACTTGGCCATGTTAATAAGTTTAAAAATCTTTTGTTGCCCACAAATATAAAAAAATTGATCCTCTATCACATGATAATGGTGAATGATTTAAAAAAACACCTATTCACCCTTATCCATGAGACCTAATCTACGTTCATCGCTGGAAAATAGTTTCTTTTAATCTTTACTTTCCGGCACTTGGTCATTGCTAATTTCCGATTCATCTTCATAAAACTCTGAGTTATCGTCTTCGGGATAATCACGGTTCCATACATTAACGGGTAATTGTGGCCCTTTATTTTGCAATACAATTGCCAATACAAAACCAACGGATCCGCCAAAGAGGTGACTTTCGAAAGAAAATTCCTTAAACGTGGGAAGAATTCCCCAAACAAGACCGCCATACTGTACTACAACTATCAATGAAACAGCCAGAAGTTGAATGTTTTGTCGAACAATGCCACTAAAAAACAAAAAAGAGGCTAGTCCATAAACAACGCCAGAAGCACCTATGTGGAAAGATTCTCGTGCAAACAGCCATGTCAGAAAACCACCTGATACCCAACAAATGAGTAACACAACTAACCCCAAATCGCGGTAAAAATAAAAAACGGCTGTCGCCAAAAAGAAAAAAGTTACAATATTTGATACTAAATGAGACCAGTCCGAATGCACCAAAGGAGCCAACAAAACACCAATCAATCCGGATTCCACTCTAGGATAAATACCCCACCGATAGCCTTCAATAAACTGAAATTGCTGTAGGAAGAAAATGATTACTATTGCCAAAACTAAAAGCAATGGAATTACAGCACTAAGTAAAATACGCTTTAATTCAAAATTTTCCATGCTACTCGAGGTTACGGCTTCCATCAATAAAAATGCGAATTGCCTTGTTGTTACTATTCGTTTCCTCAAAAAACGAATGTAGGAAGCGATACGCTTCTATTTGTTGACCTTTATCCATAGAAGGCAGGCTCCGTAACTCTTTAGAAATTGCCTGCTCTTTGGCTTTGAATAATCCCAAAACAGAATCAACTTCCTCGATAGTTCGAGGGAATCCACGATAAAGTCGATCTGTGACCTTCTTAATCCCAAGCATGGGCTGCGGTTGCGCATATGGGGCATTTACCAATCCAGAAAAATCAAAATCGAAAGTGACTGGGATTAATGGGTTTTGGGAATTGCCTAAATACAAATCGATATTGTGTCGATTGGGCACTGACCAATCTGTGTTTCCTATTAAATACTGAAATATTGTTACCAAAGTCATCTGATAGCGGTCCACAACCTCTTGATGCAGATTTTTTGTTTCCACATACGAAACGCCGGTCCGTTTTTCGAACTCATCTCTCGATTCTATAAAAAACCCAAAGCGACTTATCGGCTTTAACCGCCCAGAACTATCAATATAAGTAATTTTAGCCAACCGTACTTTGTAGGAAAACTCGGTCACCAAATTATAAATACGGTAAGCAAGATACTCATTCAAAACATCTTGTTCATAACGCTTACGCTCACGGCAATGCGTCACCAACTTTACCTTATCTTGACCAGCAAAGAGACTTCCAGCAACCGAATTTTTTTTAAAATTTATGAAAAGAGGTGGAGTGCTACAGTTTTCTTTTTGACGTCTAAAATTACCTCTTTGACGTAACTTCATTTCGAAAAACAGAGGGATAGAGTCTTTGTTAAAATAAAATATCCGCCCCCCAAAATACTGCGGTTTTTCTCTTCTTTCACGAAACAAACCTCTTAAATCAGTGATGATAATCAGATTTAAAAGAGAATCGGATTGAAAGAGAAGTGTAGATGACTGGTTACTGGAATTTGGAGGAACAAATGGACGAACAATACGCAAAAAATCTTGAGCTCTGGTAACGCTACCGAAGGAAACAAAAAGGAGAATAATTAAAGATACCAGATATCTTTTCATTAATCTTTACTTATGGAAAACAAAAACACTTTTTTTCCGTCTCGAAGCGCTCGATAAAATTTATCCGCCTCAATATAGAGTCCTTGAATTGAAACCTGTGGTGATACGAATGAAACATCAATAGGAATTACAGAACCGCCATAGGATGGCTCAATTTGATTAACTTCAGTATGCCCAATAATTTGCACACGGACATCTAGTGAGCGGTTAATTGAAGCAACTTCAACGCTATCTAGTTTATTTGCATAAGAAGAACTCTGCACATAACCGCGATACCAGAACGGCCCATATTCGCCGAATAATAATGATATCCGTTCAATATCGGTTGGATCTAACTGTTTTCTATTTACAAAACGGTTCACTAAAGAATTAATATCGCCTATCGTAAATTTATTCTTAATTAACTGAGGCGAAATTCCTGCGTGAGAGAAAAGGATATTCCCAATTCGAACAACAGTCTGCTGTTGGCGGATCCATAGGCCAAGCAGAGACTCTTTGCCAAACAAATCCATGTAAGTGGTTTTATTCTTTGTAGTAAGGAGTAAATCGTTGTTGTGTAAATACCGGGTATCGCCTTCGAGTTCCATTATTTCATGATTGCCTAGCGTCCAGAAAAGGGTTCCTCCGTTTTCGGTGGATTGAATTTGCAACTTATAAATAAGCCAAAGGCATTCAGTAACTTGATTCCCTCTGTCAAAAATATCGCCAACAAAAACTAAAACCCCATCATCAAAGGTCCAATTGGTATTATGGTCTATCACTCCATTGTTTGTTAAAAGCACCAAAAGAGAATCATAAGCTCCATGTACATCGCCAACTGCAAAAATCTTAGAATAGTTGCTTTTGTGATGTTTTGCGGCACGAGGTTGCTTAAAAGAGACTGTGATCTCACCGATTGATTCGTTGACCATAAGTTTTGCACTCCCCTTCTGGTATTTAAAGGACTCCGAAGTCCTAGTAAATTTCTGGCTACTGCTATCAAAATTTAAGTAATCTTTGGTAAACGTATTCCACATGGAAGTGAAAACATGTGGACCATCCCTAAAACTTGGTTTGAATGGAATATACTTATTTTCAATTGTAAGTCGTATTTGTTCTGAAATAGCCACCTCTGCAAACTTCTCTGCATAATCCAATGCCGATATATTTGTGATATTCTTAACCTCCGCATTTGCACCATTATCCAGTAATAACTTGACAAAAGGCAGACGGCCATAACGCGCTGCATAAATTAAGGCCGTATTTCGCCTGGAGTTGAAACTATTAACATTAGCGCCAATGGATATTAAATAAGCACCTATCTCCGTTCTTCCTTTAATAGAACAATTCATTAATGCATTTACATCGCTAAATAACTTTTCGATAGAAGCACCCTTCTTTATTAGTAGTTTAACTGCTTCAAGATTATTTTCCTGAATTGCGTAGAAAAGAAGTGGATCTTGAGACTGTCCAAGCGGATCGTCCACATCGACACGCGATACGAGGCTATCCAAAGTCTTCAGACTGTTTGTGTGAACCAATGCAATAAGGAGGCTATCTCTTGACTGGCCGAGAAGATTGCCCGAAAAGAGAAATAGTAAAACAAACAGTAACTTGCTAATGTTTCGCATCAAAGTAGTTAATAGTTTCAATTAGATTAACAACAAAAAGCCCGTAAAAAGTTGACACCCAAACCCTGTCACGTTTGTCGATATAAACCGTTACAATTCTATCATTTAATAAGCCTTCACGGGCACCCATCTTATTCCATTTTCCGTTGCGGAAGTAGGATAAGCCATTTTTGCTTTTCTCCTTTAGTCCACCACCACACCAAACACCACCAAGCCTATCACCATATAAACAATCGACCGAATACTTTGCAATTTCTGGATATTGGTAACGACTAAACTTGCCGTTATTCAGCATGGTAGTACCACCATTTCGGCTATCATAATACCCGCCAAACCACATGCGACCAAAATAATCTTCGGTAATAGTTCCAACCGTATTCTCGGCAAGCCCATCCTCCATGGTATAGGTTCGCCAACGAACACCATCGAAAACGCTTACGCCATCGTTGTTAAATTTCCCGCCAGCCCACACGTAACCGCGCGTATCCTCAAATATAACGGATACACTACTAACCACAGCAGCATCTTCGAAAGAGATAAAATCACCCTTATCAAATAGACAAACCCCAGATTCAGTTCCAATCCAAATCCTGCCTACCCTGTCGGCAAGAATATCATTTACCTTGGCATCGGGGAGTCCGTCCGCGGTAGAAAATTGTCCCCAAGCAGAATCTTTTTGGTAAAAGATGCCGCCATATGTAGCAATCCATATTTGACCAGAAAAAGGTTCGGTTATTTTTTTTACAATGGGATTCTCTTTTGAACTGTTTAGATAGGTGACACTCCAGGCGTTCTTAGCATATTTTGCAATTACAGCAGTATTTGGTTTTGTTGCAGAAAAGCCACCAACCCAAACGGTACCATCTGATGCAATAAATATTTGCTCATAGGAAGCATTAGGCAAGCCGTCGGCCTCAGAGAAAACTCTCGACTTTATGTTATCAGAAAAAGTCACCGTTCCTGAACCGTACCCATCGCCCAAAGCCAACCAGACACAAGAATCCTTGCTTTCGGCAAAACCAAAAGCCACGAACCCATTTGTTGGATACTGTGTAAATTTTGGTTGAGACGAAGACTCATTGCAAAAACAAATGAATGAGGCAAATAGAACCATTATTCGCATAGTCTTATATCCGTAATCCTATAACCATAATATCGTCAATCTGTTCATTGAGCCCCTTCCATTCCATAAAAACATCTTCCAATTGGGCCGCTTGATTATCCATCGGTAAGTTTGAAATATCCTGAAGGGCATTTATGAAATTACCTCTCATAAATTTTTTCCTATTTAGGCCGCCAAATTGGTCAATAAAACCATCTGAAAACAGGTAAATAGTATCCCCCGGGAAAAGTTGTATTTCGTGGTTAGTGAAGGTTCGGTTCAACTTTCGCATAGAGATTCCAATTGAGCTGGAATCGGGCTTAATTTCAAAGAATTTACCTTGTCGAACATAAACAATTGGTGCAAGTGCTCCGCTATACTCTAGTATTCCAGTTCGTGGATCGTAACTGCAAAAGGCGATATCCATGCCGTCCTTTAAGACAATATCGTCCTCTTCCTTTCGGAGGGAAATCCTAATTTGATCGTTTAGGTATTCCAAGATCTCTTTCGGTTTTGAAAGGCCCTTTTCATTGAAAGCCCTGTTGATAAGATCATACCCGATTATACTCATGAAAGCGCCAGGAACGCCATGCCCAGTGCAGTCGGCAGCAGCAAAAAACAGCTTACTATCACGCTTGCCAAACCAATAAAAATCACCAGAAACAATATCCTTTGGCCTATAGTAAATAAAGGAATCTGGGAAAAAAGATTTGACAACTTTTGCCGGAGGAAGTATTGCCTTCTGAATATGCTCAGCATACTTAATGCTATCAGTAATCTTATTAATATAGTCTTCAATAATTCTATATGCATCTTCCAAATACTTATTTTTTTGGGCAATGCTATTTCGTTGCTTTTCAATTTCGTCATTTTGGGCCTGCATCTCGACCTGCTGCTGTCCTAATTCCGAATTTTTTCCCTCAATCTCCCGAGTTTGCTCGAGCAGTTCAAGTGCTGTCCTTCGCTTAATTCTCAAAACATTATAACCGATTGCTAGAAGAAAAATGGCCATACCGATTAAAACCGTTAGTCCTACAGTGAACATTCGCTGCTTTCGAAGTTCTTTTTGCTGAATTTCCTCGTTTTTTCTCAGCAGCTGGTTTTCTCTTTCTGCTTTCTCGGTCTTGTAGAGCGTATTTAAAAGAGCTATGCTCCTTTGTGCCTTCTCGTTTAAAACCGAATCCTTATATGCCATTGACTTTTGATAATAGCGCAAAGCATCTGACGGATTGTTAGATTTTTCGAAATAAGCCGACAGATAGAAGTAACAAAGCTGAATCTGCCACTTGGCACCAATTTCTTTCGAAATAGTAAGGCCCATTTGCAATGCCTGTGCTCCACCATCAAGCAATCCAAGGTATATTTTAGTCTTACCTATATTTATGTAACTCTCGGCAATGAACTTTTTATCGCCAAGAATTTTATCAATAGCCAACGCCTTTTGGTAGAAAGCCAATGCTGTTGGAAAATCATTTGAAAGAAAGTATGTATTCCCAATTCCGTTATAGCAAATGGCCATACCCTTAACATTATTCAGGTCTTGGTTAATTCTTAGGGAAGCAAGGTAATAGATCCTTGCATTTTTTTGGTTTCCGAGAAACTCATAAACTTCGCCAAGATTATTAAGATTTATAGCCTCCCCTAGAACGTTTTTATTTTGTCGGGAAAGAGCAAGTGCTCGCTTAAAGAATTCAAAAGCCTCTTCATAGTTCTTGTTAATGCTATACACATTGCCTAGGCTATTTAACGCTACAGAAATCCCATACAAATCGCCAATTTCCTCGGCATAGCCAAGGGCTTTATGGTGGTAAAACGCAGCTAAGGAATATTCATCCATTCTACGATAAAGAACCCCAATGTTGTTATACACCTTAACCAGCAGTGCTTTGTCTAATAATTTATCAGCAAGTTCTAGTGAGCGGTTGTGAAAATCAAGAGCCTTGTCGTATTGCGAAATATCACGATAGTAAATACCGAGTAAGTCATAACTACGGCAAAGGAGTTTGTCATTTCCGATTTCTCTAGCAACCGAGACGGCCTCATTTAGATACCCTAAAACGTCCCCAGTGCGTTTTGGATCTTTAAGCATCCGTTCAGAAAGTTGGAGAATCGACTTGATTCGTCCAGAGTCGTTGAGTGAACTTTGTGATACTACTAGGACAAGTGAATCGAGTGATTTATCTTGCGAAGAAGAAAAAACCACATTCGTCCAGAGACAAAAAGCACACAAAATAAAACACAGGAGTATATTTGTCGTTCTTTTCATTGTAACAGTATAGCTCAACTATGCAAGATAAGAACTTTTCACAGATTTCATTTCGCTGAGATTTTATTCATAACCGCCATGTCAAAAATAAGAAAAATTGCCATCCGCATCATAAAGTGGACATTTGCATTGCTTCTAGGTTTAATTCTTCTTCTGATTTTACTAGGAGCCATTTTCCAAGAGCGTGTGGTTAACTGGATTATAGCAGATTTACAGACCCAACTTGCATTGCCTGTCAGGATCGAAAAAATCAAATTTTCCTTTATAGAGAACTTCCCTAATGCCTCCGCCGTTCTTGAAAACAGTACCGTTCTGTATCCCGGTTTTCAAAATACAGATACCTTGCTTTCGGTAAAACGTTTTTATATTAACCTTAATCTTATAGATCTCATCAGAGGAAAAATATCTGTTAGAGGTATAGACATAAACAATGCAACTATTACACTAATCGCGCAAGCTGACGGGAAGTTACCCAATATCCATCTATTTAAAAAAACCGCAGACAGCGTGTCCTCTGCATTTAAGATCAGGTTGATCGAAATAAAGAATGTTGAAATATTGTATACCAACAAGGCGGCGAACGACTTCCAACAATTAAGCATAAAGGATGCTAGTTTTGCAGGAACAGTAACCGATCAGGGATTAATGGGAGGTTTAAAAATAAACGTCCGCAAGCTGAAAACAAACAATTTCAGAAACTTTGATGCCTTAAGTGAGCAAGCAGCAATAGAAGTAAAGGGTTACTACATTTACGGAAACAGTCTTTCCTTAGAAAATATAAAGTATAAATCTGAATACATATCAATCAGTGGAATGTATTCTGTTAAGTTAAGTGAAAGATTAAATGGAAAATGCCATTTTTCGGTATTATTACCAAACGAAAAGTTTCTCAACAAATTTCTATTTCAGAATAAGGAAATCGAAATTAAGTCACACAGCAAAGCAACGATAGATCTTACCGGCAGCATTATTGGCCCACAAGCTTGGGATATAGATTTTGAGGCGATAGCCAAGATAGATGACGCAAAAGTAATTGTTCTCAGGGATGTACCCATTGAAATCATCGATTCAAAAATAAAAATAAAAGCAAGTCTACAAAATAAAATCCTGCTGCCTAAAGAAATTATTGTAGAGCCAACGACATTTTTACATGAAGACAAAACAATCACACTTTCATTATCCTATTTGCCAAAGAATCATCTTCTTTCGGCCAAAATAAGTGGCAATATTTCACCTACAGTATTCTCAAAAGTATTAAAGATCAGTTCACCGACCATCACTGGGGACAACATAAATATTGATGCTACCTTTTTCTCCACCGAATTTAGCATCACAAATTTTAATCCAGACAATCTAAAGGTCCTCGGAACGGTTGAAATAAGCAAACTTAACATAGAGTCGCCAGATCTTAACTTCAGCAACATTTCTGGATCGCTTGGCATTTCTGACTCATTGGTATTTAAGCACCTCTCCCTTGATGGAAGCTTAGGTAAATTAGATCTTTCTGGCACTATTCCACATTGGCGGCAATCCTTCTTTGCAGCAAATAATCGACTTCCTCTGGAAATTAAGGGAAATCTTTCTAGCCCTGATCTTAACTTAAATCTGCCACAATGGGGCCTTTCGGAAGAATCGTCTACCACGAAAGTCAAGGTTGATTCTGCCGAAACGCCACTAATTATTTCTAAAATCGAGATCAATTTTGTAGCAAAGAAAATTGCTCTCCGTCAACTGCGCGGTAGCGACGCACACGGAACATTAATATATCTTCCTACTAAATCCTTTTCGTTAAATAATGTATCACTGATTACGCTAGGAGGAAAAACACTCTTTAACCTCGAAAACCAATTAATAAATAATGAAAACACCGTTTCTTTCAACGGAAAAGTCTACGGAATTTATGTCGACAGCTTATTTCATACGTTCAATAATTTCGACCAAACATTTATAAGCAGTCAGCACCTTTCGGGGAGAATCGATGGCGATATAAACCTAAAAGGAGTATTGGAAAACGGAAAACTACTAAACAATAAATTATTTTGCCTTTCAACCATTGAAATTACTGACGGCTGTTTAAAAAATTACGAACCGCTAAAAAAACTATCCGGTTTTATAAATCTTAAGGAGTTGGAGACGATTCGATTTAGAAAACTGAAGAACACGATCCACATTGAAAATAACGAAATTGTAATACCCGAGATGTTAATTGAAAACAATGCATTGAACATCAATGTTTCAGGTGTTCACAAGCTAAGTGGTTCTTTCGATTATAGAATGAGAATTAAGCTCATGGATTTGCTGTGGTCTCGAAAAAAGAAGGCGAACCAATTCAGAAGCGACTTAGGAATAGTAGAGCAAGAAGAACCAAACGGTGGATCGCTCTTTATCAAGTTGACAGGAACTCCAGAAAACTATAGCTTCTCATACGATAAGGCAAGGGCTATAGAGACCATGGGGAAGCGGTTGAAGCAGGAAGGAACGGCACTGCGCAACATTTTTAAGCAAAGGAATGCCATTTCAAATCAAAAGGTAGAGTCTAAGAAAAATAGCGGCTTTGTAATTTCAGATCCATTAGAAAACAAAGAAAAAATAGTGCCTGTTGACACAACGAAGCAAAAACCATTGAAGAAGAATTCCGGTTTCAAGATTGATTGGGAATAAATCCAGCCCATCACAATTTTTGCGGAAAAATTTCGTTATTGACAACTCTCCAAAAGTACTCGACTATGATAAAATTCTACACTCGAAAATTCCACATTAAGCTCATTATCCTTTTCTTACTATCGTTAATTGCGTTGGCATCGCTTTGGGTTACCCACGATTTGGTAAAAAACCTCGCAAAGGAAGAAAAAAAGAAAATTGAGTTGTGGGCATCGGCAAATGAAGAGTTGTCGAAACAACAGGAGGACGAGAACCGCGACTACTCCTTTGTCTTTAAAGTACTGGAAGAGAACAACACGGTGCCAACGATCCTCACCGATGGAAATAATGAGATAATTGGTTCAAGAAATATAGATTCTCTTAAGATTTCGACCAAGGAGCGTGCGGCAAAAATGATAAAAATGATGTCTGCGAAGCACAAACCATTCGTCATTACAATCTCAGAAAAGGAAAAGAATCTACTCTACTATGATGATTCCACGATCCTTAAAAAGCTTTACTACTTCCCCATCGTTCAACTAATTGTATTAATACTATTTATTTTTGCAGCCTACCTGGCCTTCTCATCCATCCGAAACTCTGAACAAAATCTTGTTTGGGTTGGGATGGCAAAGGAAACGGCACACCAACTTGGAACACCCACCTCATCGCTGTTGGCATGGTTAGAGGTTTTAAAAGACAATGAGCTACCGGATACATTATTAGTCGAACTAGATAGAGACATTCATCGTCTTGAAAAAATCACTGATCGTTTTTCCAAAATTGGATCATCGCCATCCCTCCGATCCTTGAACCTGATTGACCAGATTGAAAACTCAATAGGATACCTTCAGAAGCGTATTTCAGGAAGCATTGTTTTTGTAAAGAAATATAATCCCAACGAAGAGGTTTATGTGAAAATAAATGAGTCTCTCTTCGAATGGGTGCTTGAAAACTTGGTTAAAAACGCAATTGATGCAATGCAGGGAAAAGGAACAATAACATTTACGGTTAGGGACGATATCCAGGTGGCCTACATCGATATAAACGACCAGGGAAAAGGTGTTCCAAAAAACATAGCAAAAACCATTTTCAAACCAGGATTCACCACAAAAGAGAGAGGATGGGGACTTGGTTTATCGCTTTCGAAACGAATTATTGAAGATTATCACAAAGGGAAAATATTTGTGCTTCAATCCGATTCGGTAAGGGGCACTACATTTCGTATTGTCCTGAAAAAGTAACAACGATACAACAAAAAAAAGAGGCCCATCGCTACAAACAATGGGCCTCTTTCCTTTCCTTTAAAAACGCGATAACTATCTGCCTAGCATCTTTTTGTATTGTGAAATATCATTAATTATTTGCTTCGAGCGATACAGCTGGGTATCAAATTTCATTGCCGCCTGAAATGATCCTCGCTGAAAGTAGTAGCGCCCGACTATCTCCTCTGTGAGAAAATAGTTGAAATCGTCTTTATTCTCAATTATCTGTTTTGCGATTCCACGTGAAACCTGGCTCCTTATCGCCTCAATATTTAAGGAAAGATTCTTCCCTTCAGATTTTTTTGAAACCAGCGAATCCAAACGATCGATAAGCCGTTCCTCTTCCGATTTGAAAACAAAACCATTTTCATTCAAATAGGTTATAAACCCATTGAGGACAGTCTCGTCTACTACGAAAGTGTCAGGATTGGCTATTGATTTGTGGGATCGGTGATAGACATTAGCAAATTCAAAGAATCTATTCTCAGCGTATGCTTTCATGCAGATATTGCTCAGTGTATCCGCTTTTAACGTAATATCGGGCAGAATACCGCCGCCGTCATAAACAACTCTCCCCGCTTTTGTCTTAAATGCTTTTATGAGCGAATCGGGGATATGTCCAACGCTACCATCTTCATTCCTGTGAGAATAATCAATGGCTTGAATACAGCGACCGGAAGGAATATAGTATTTAGCTGTGGTTACCTTTAGTTGTCCACCATAGCTCAACTTCCTAGTGGTTTGAACTAACCCTTTGCCAAAAGTGCGAGAACCGACAATGACTGCTCGATCGAGATCCTGTAGCGATCCGGCAACGATCTCGCTAGCCGAAGCACTTCCACTATTTACTAAAACGACCAATGGAATAATGGTGTCTAGTGGTTGTTCGTTGGTAAAATAGCGCGAGTCAAATTGCTTTGTTTTTCCTTGCGTATAAACGACTAGTTGATTCTTTGGAACAAAGAAATTTACAATTTTCACCGCCTCGTCCATTAAACCACCTGGATTTCCGCGCAAATCCAGAATGATTTTCTTTGCACCTTGACCCTTTAAATCAAGAATAGATTTTCGTAGATCGTCGGCACAACCCAAGGTGAAACTGCTAAGGCGTACATAGCCAATCTCCTTTTCGATAACCCCGCTATAGGGAACGCTCGGAATAGCAATTCGTTGCCTAATCAAAGTTTTGGAATAAAGAGAATCGGTAAAGCTATCCTTTAGCTCCAATGTTACCTTACTTCCAGGTTCCCCTTTCAGACGCATGCTAATTTGCTCATTGGTAAAGTTATTTACCGAAACGCCATCAATTTTCGTAATATAATCGCCTACACTGATACCCCCAATTTGAGATGGAGTTCCTTCGTACACATCCATGATACGAGCCATGACTCCCCGCTTTTGTATCATCGCGCCTATGCCACCATATTTTCCAGTAGTTAGAAATTCAAAATCCCCCTTGTCTTCCTCCGAATAGTATTCCGTATATGGATCTAGAGACATCAACATGGCCTCGATACCGGTATTAACTAACTTTTCTGGATCAATATTATCGACATAAAAAATATCCAACTCCCGAAAGAGAGTAAAAAAAACATCTAAGCTTTTGCTTACTTTAAAATCATCGGAAGTAAACGCCAAAACTGTGAATAATCCAAATCCAACGGTAAACAGAACCGAAAAAACGATTAATGCCTTTTTTATTCTTTTCATAAGGATATTTAGAATTAACTTGGTTTAACTCAAATAAAGTATTCCGCTAAGCGGGCTATCGGATCGTTAATAACACTTTTGAGTAACAATTAGATTAAACCCATAAAAATTGCCATCCCAACAATATACGGTCAACAAAAGATTTCGGCTAAAGCATTGGATTTCCATTATAAAAAAATTTGCTACGGCACAGGATCATGTCCGTGGCCACCCCATGGATTGCATGATGCTATTCGTTTAATGGATAGCCAAAAACCACGTATTGGACCATGACGTTTTATTGCCTCAATAGAGTATGCCGAGCAAGTTGGAGTATAGCGGCAAGCTGCTGGAAAAAAAGGCGAAATAAAAAACTGATAAAACTTAATAGGAAGTATCAGTAGGCTTATTAACAGTTTTCTCATTTTCTAGCAAACTAACCATTTCCGCCAATAACGCACTTATAGACTTGGAAATTATCTGAAAGCTTAAGATTTCATTACTCGCGTATACAAACATAAATATAACTTTCGAGTCAACCGCTTTCAGTCGGTCATAAAATTCGCCCTTTTGAAGCCGATATGCCTCTCGCATCCGTCGTTTAAGTAAGTTACGCTTAACGGCGCGCTTAAATCGTTTTTTGGGCACAGAAAACGCCCCTTGTGCTTGGCTTTGAATGAAACCTGAATCTACTCTTCGATAAACGACACGAATGGGATAGCGAAAATGAGCGTGCCCGTTGTTGAATAGGCTGCTTATTAACTTTTCGCTACATAAACGATCGCTTTTTGTGAGAGACAGTTTTACCATTGAAAAAAAAAGGGGGATGTAAGTCCCCCAGTGCTTATTTAATTCCGTTTTCTTTATTATACTTCTTAATATAAACTTCGAGTGCTGTGGCCATTGAAGGAAATTCAGGCGTCGGTGCCTGAAGATCGAGCCGAAGACCGGCATCCTTTACCGCTTTAGCAACTGTTGGTCCAAAAGTTCCTATTCGCAACTCTCCTTGAGAAAAGTCTGGAAAGTTTGTTAAAAGTGATTTTATCCCACTAGGGCTATAAAAAACCACAATATCATATACTGATAAGTCTATATCGGAAACATCGCTGCTAACAGTCCGATAAAAGATACCCTTGGTGTATTTGATTTTTTCCTTGTCCAAGGCCTTTGGAATGTCAAGCTTATGGATATCGCTCAACATTAAAAGGAACTTATCCTCCTTGTGTTTAACAATATCGCTCATCAAGTCTTTAAAGGTAGAATCTCCGTAGAAAATCTTCCGCTTCCTATAAACAATGTATTTTTGAAGGTAGAGGGCAATTGCCTCAGAAATGCAAAAATACTTCATCGTTTCAGGAACGGTAAACCTCATCTCCTCACATACCCGGAAATAATGATCGATTGCAGTTCTACTGGTGAAAATGATTCCGGTATGAGCCGCAATATCAATCTTTTGCTGTCTTACTTCCTTTGCCGAAACGCCTTCTACATGAATAAATGGTCGAAAATCGATCTTTAAACTGTATCGTGTAGCAAGCTCAGAAAAAGGAGACTTATCGCTTTGAGGTTCAGGCTGAGAGATTAAAACTCTTTTAATTTTCAAGGCCGTATTATTTAAGAATTAGGCAATAATAACTAACCTTTTTAAGCCATAAAATAAAAAGGCTAAAGGCATTAATTCAAGCGCACAAAAGTATAAAAACCAATAGAAAATAGAAAATCTGTGCAAAATAAAAAGACGAAGAGATCTTAATGCCCTCATTATTAAAAGCATAGATGCAATAATTAGGCTTCCATAAAGAGGTAAAATTCGGAATTCGAAAGGTAAGTAGGTTGACAATACTCCAAAAAACAAAAGAAAAAGTGTAATTATAAAGTTGAAAACGAAATGATGAAACGACAACGAAGAAAAGAAATCGCGTAAATCACTTACGACAGCAAAACTGGAAAGCAATATATTTCGATAACCAAGGTATGCAATAACAACCAAAGCAATAATCAGAAAAGATTTTACCGAAGAATCAAAAGTGTCAGAAACGAGAGTTAGATAATTGAAAACAGCAAGGCAGATTGAACCTATCAAAAGAGAATTCGTAATAAATAAGATTCGTTGGTAGAGACTTGTTTTGCTATCAAAAAATCGTTCGGCTTCACGGATATTAATGGCACTGAGAAGGATTAAGCCGAAATATTTTTGAAAATAACGGCGAAAAAGAATCATACTCGCTGATAGCGTGATAATTAATATGAACAAAAGCCACGAATTAAACACAAAATGCTTAATAGGTTTACCCGCCGACAACATCGTATTATTCTCTTTTCCAGCAACTTCAGTAAATACACGTCCACTAAATTCGTTGAAACTATAACTTTGTCTTTTAGAGACTAAAGGAGTAGCACCTTTAAATAGATTATTTGAATAATTTTCCACCAAAAAGACACTACCTTGAAGAGTTGATCCAAAATCACCTACTGTTGGCAATTCAAAGATGGTATCATTGGCATAACTAGTTTGGGGCGTTTCAAAAACAGGTTTGTACTTAGACTGAACCACGGAGGTGGCTTTTGACGAGTCTAGATGTTCAATACGTTGTTCTTTTTTCTTAACAACTGGTGAGTCTTTAAGGTGAACCAACTTGGTGGTACTATCTCCAGCATTTTGTACCACTTGAGTGGAATCCGCCTGAAAACAGATATTGAAACTATCTTCTGCAAAATTTCCCATAGATAAAATTGGAAGCTATATTAATCGCAAAGATAACAGGAATATCAAACGATTTTAACCCATAATGACGGAATTATTAACACCCAGACCGAAGGAAGATAGAATATACTCAATACAAAGTAAGATAAAAGCCGAATAAAACATGTTTAATAAGATGTGCAACTGCGATATAGAATCATTCATCGGAACAACCAATTAATTATTGAAATAGCCAAAAACACTACCAGCAATTTTCAATTTTACCACCTCTTGGAGTTGTACAATAGTAGCTACTTTAATAGCATCCAGATTACCAAATTTTCTAAGGAGTGCCTCCTTCGATTTTTGCCCAACGCCAGGAATATGATCGAGTTCGCTTTCCAAGAAAAATTTACTCCGCTTATTCCTATGAAATGTAATTCCAAATCGGTGAGCTTCATCCCGAATATACATTAAGACCCGCAGTGTATCAGAATTTTTATCAAGATACAGTGGAGTTGAATCAAAAGGCGAGAATATCTCCTCTAGGCGTTTCGCCAAACCAATTAACGGTATCTTGTCATGCAAATTAAGTTTTTCTAAGGTATTATAGGTGGCAGACAATTGTCCTTTACCACCATCAACAACTATTAAATCAGGCAGTTCAGCTCCTTCCAACAACCTCCTCTCATAGCGTCTAAACACAACCTCCTCCATTGAAGCAAAATCGTCAGGACCGACTACAGTTTTAATATTGAAGTGCCTATACTCCGATTTAGCTGGCTTTCCATCAATAAAAACAACACACGCAGCAACCGGGTTTGTCCCCTGTAGATTTGAGTTATCAAAACATTCAATGCGCTTAGGCGGTCTAACAATATGCAATTCTTTTTGCATTCGCAGAAGTAATAACTCAGCCCTTCTTCCAGGGTCAACTTTTTCAAGAATCTTCATTTTTGAAGCCAAGTGCTCCTTACAATTTTTCTCTGCAAGATCTAGTAGTATTTTCTTATCACCACGCTGCGGTATGATTAGATTAATACCGACAAAGTTTTCTATTTCGGGCAAAAAAGGAACAAGAACTTCTCGGCATAAAAAACCAAACCGCAATTTCAATTCATTTAAAACAACGGTAAGAATTTCTTCCTTGGATTCATCCAAATTAGCCTTTACCTCAAAGGTTATTGATTGGACGACTGAACCATGCACTACCCTAAAGAAGCTAGCAACGCCAAAAGAAGATTCTAGATAAAGGTATACAACATCAACATTTGTAATAGAGGAGTTTACAACGGTTGACTTTATTTGCCAATTCAACAGTAAATCTATACGATCTTTAAATAATTGTGCTTTTTCGAACTTCAATTCAGCCGACAACAATGCCATGGAAACTTTCATTTCCTTAATAACGTCAGTCGTATTTCCGCGCAGAATTGAAGTAATACTTCGAATGTTATCGTGGTAACTTTCTTCGGACTGAAGACCCTCGCATGGAGCAGGACAATTTCCAATATGGTATTCCAAACAAACTTTAAACTTACCAGCTCGAATTGAGGATGTAGTTAGCGGAAGTTTACAAGATCTAACTTTATATATATTGCGAAACAATT
Organism: Williamwhitmania taraxaci; assembly: GCF_900096565.1. Taxonomy (NCBI): domain Bacteria; kingdom Pseudomonadati; phylum Bacteroidota; class Bacteroidia; order Bacteroidales; family Williamwhitmaniaceae; genus Williamwhitmania; species Williamwhitmania taraxaci. The sequence goes on along the minus strand of NZ_FMYP01000005.1, from coordinate 27,830 downwards.
CCATTAATCCACGCACACTAATTCCTGAGGTATAGGGACCATAATAGCGCCATCCGTCAATGCCCGTGCGCCTGGTTACAAAAACGCGTGGAAAATCTTCAGTTGTAATAACTACCCACGGATATGTTTTATCGTCTTTGAGTAAAATATTGTACCTGGGCTGAAATTGCTTAATCAGAGTATTTTCAAGCAAAAGTGCGTCCGATTCGGTATTGACAATAATGTGTCGAATTTCGACAATTTTACGAACGAGCACCGTTACCTTGCCGCTTTGATGTGTTTTATTGAAGTAAGAGGAAACACGCTTCCTGAGGTTCTTAGCCTTTCCCACATAAATAATCTTACCAGTCCGGTCGAAGAACTGGTAAACCCCCGGAAGTGAGGGTAACGATTCAAGTGCAACTTTGTAGTCGAAAGACGTGTCCATACTTAATTCACAAACAAATCGACAAAATCAAATTTCGAAGTTGAAAAAAGACCCTTATCCGAAAGTTTTAATTCAGGAATTACGATAAGAGCCATAAAAGACAAAGTCATAAATGGGCTTTTTAATGTACAACCGAGTGATCGAGTTCGTTTCTCTAACGATTCATACCTGTCGGCCGCTTCATTTACAGAACAATCGCACATAAGTCCGGCAATCGGAAGCGGTAAAATGGACAACTCTTTGCTATCATAAATACAAAGTCCACCCTTATTTTCAATAATATGGTTAATCGCCATGACTATATCCTCATCAGAGACACCTGCACATATAATATTATGACTATCATGAGCTACTGTTGTTGCAATTGCTCCATTACTTAACTTTAAGCCTTTAATAAAACCTATTGCGGGGGTAGCCTTCTCATACCTATTTACAACAACAATCTTGAGTATATCGGCATCCACATTCGAACAAAGGCTCGAATCAACAACCGTTGGGCAACCCTCTCCAGATCCAGTAATCAACTCTCCATCCTCAATCTCGATGACCCTTACTTTAAGCGATTTTGCCTCCACACGAATATCTGAAAGCGATATTGTTTCGCAATTGAAATTATTTGGAGTGTGAGAAAGCGGCAACAAAACTCCCTCTGTAGTGGTAACACAAACGCCGTTAATATAGGTAGAAACAACCTCGAAAGCGACCAAGTCCTTTAGAACTAGAAAATCGGCATAATCACCTACTTTAAGAGTCCCTACAGCAAGTTTATAATGACCAATAGGGTTTAAGCACGCAATTTTTAGAACAGAAAAAAAATCATATCCCAACGCAATGGCGCGCTTTACAAGCAGATTAATATGACCATTTCTAAAATCATTAGGGTGACAATCGTCGGTGCAGAACATCACCAAATCCGGAGCCTCGGCAATTAACTCATGCAATGCATCGAAATTTTTTGCCGCACTACCCTCTCTGATCAAGATTTTCATGCCAAGTTTCATTTTGGCCCTTGCCTCCTCCATTGAAAAGCATTCGTGATCGGTTGAAATCCCAGCACCAGCATATGCAGAAAGTTGATCGCCCATTAATCCTGGTGCATGGCCATCAATAGGTTTGCCATACTCCTTAGCGTGCTCAATCTTTTTTATTACCCGTGGGTCATTATAGATAACCCCAGGGAAATTCATCATTTCAGCCAAGAAGAAAATGTCGTCACGCGCCATTAACCGCGCTATATCCCCCTCGTCAATTATCGCTCCAGATGATTCAAAAAACGTAGCAGGAACACAAGAAGGTGCCCCAAAATAAAATTTCACTTGACTCTTCTTTGAGTCTTCAATCATAAAGTCGATGCCCGGAACACCTAAAACATTGGCGATTTCGTGTGGATCGGTTACTACAGCCACAGTGCCGTGCTTTACTGCCTCCGCACCAAACCTCGAAGGAGACACCATAGAACTCTCAATGTGTACATGAGAGTCTATAAACCCAGGGCACAAATAGCGCTCACCGGACCGCTCCGGCCCCTCCTTTAACACATCAACAACCCGCGCCCCTTCCACAAACAAGGCACCGTAATAAACCTCCGACCTCTCAAGGTCAACAATATTTCCAGACAATTTCATACACACACGTATTTTGTTCCACGTGGAACAATTAATGCCACTTATTTGTTTTCGCTAACGCGACTTAACTATAAAACGAAAAAAATAGTTCCACGTGGAACTATCTTCCAAAACAGACCAAGAGAACATTGATATCAGAAGGGCTTACCCCGGGAATGCGACTAGCCTGACCGATGTCTACCGGTTTAATTCTTGCAAGCTTTTGCCGAGCCTCCGTTGACAGTGATGCGAGTTGGGCATAATCGAAATCTGGGTTTATTTTTATATGCTCTAATCGCTTCAATTTATCGGCAACAATTCGCTCTCGCTCTATGTAGCCGGCATATTTTAATAGTATCTCAGCGGATTCCAACACCTCGCTCCAAACACCATCATATTCAGTCTCAATTTCAGCAACCAGTGGGATAAAAACTACAATGTCATAGATTGATATTTCAGGACGTAATAGAATATCAATAGCCTTTTTACTCTGAGATATCTCTGCGCTAACTCTGCTAATAAGAAGCGAGTTTAACTGCCCGGGCGTGACACTAGTTTCCTTAATGGCCTTAATAACCCGACTAACGAATTCACGCTTATTCAACATCAAATCGTAGCGCTCTTTTGAAGCCAGTCCCAATTCATAAGCAATAGGTGTAAGCCTTTCATCGGCATTATCCTGTCGCAGCAAGATGCGATACTCCGCCCTGCTGGTAAACATACGATAAGGCTCGTCAACACCTTTATTAACAAGATCGTCTATCAAAACGCCAATATAAGCCTGATCTCTGCTGAGTATTAAAGGATCCGAGTCATGAATTAGCTGATGAGCATTAATCCCAGCGACCAATCCTTGTGCGGCTGCTTCTTCGTAACCTGTAGTCCCATTAATTTGCCCTGCAAAAAACAAACCGGAAATCAATTTAGTCTCCAATGAATGTTTCAATTGAGTAGGCTGAAAGAAGTCATATTCAATCGCATAACCAGGACGAAAAACCTTTACGTTTTCAAAACCAACAACTTTTTTTAACGCCGCAATTTGAATCTCAAATGGTAGAGAACTACTAAATCCATTCAAATAGTACTCACAACTATTCCAGCCTTCCGGCTCTAAAAAGAGTTGATGCTGGTCTTTATCATAAAAAGTTCGAACCTTATCCTCTATACTGGGGCAGTAACGAGGTCCAATACTTTTAATGGTACCATTAAACAAAGGACTATCAAGGAATCCAGTTTTGATTGTACCATGAACATCTAAATTAGTATATGCAGTGTAGCACGGCAATTGTTTCGTAACCGGCTTTATCGAATTTAGAAAAGAAAACTTACTCGCAGGACTGTCACCATACTGAATCGTCAGTTTAGAGAAATCCACAGAACGACCATCTACCCGCATTGGTGTACCAGTTTTCATTCGTCCAGATTCAAAACCAAGATCGAGTAAACTAGCTGTAACACCAACCGATCCAGGTTCCCCCGACCGACCACCTGTAATGTTTTTTCGCCCTACATGTATAATTCCATTAAGAAAAGTTCCATTGGTCATCACAACGCTCTTGGCATAAAATCGAATACCTAAGCTTGTTTCAACGCCAGTAACGCAGCCATTATGAGAAAGCAAACCAATAACATTATCTTGCCAAAAAGAAAGAGTTGGCAAACTTTCTAAAACATTTCTCCATTCAATTGAAAAAAGGGTTCTGTCACATTGTGCACGCGGACTCCACATCGCTGGCCCTTTACTGCGGTTTAACATTCGAAATTGAATGCTCGTTTTATCAGTTACTATCCCGGTATATCCACCTAATGCATCAATTTCACGAACAATCTGGCCTTTAGCAATTCCGCCAATAGCAGGATTACAACTCATTTGAGCCATTTTGGTCATATCCATGGTAATAAGTAACGTGTTACTACCCAGATTTGCAGCCGCAGCGGCCGCCTCACAGCCGGCATGACCTGCTCCGACAACAATTACATCAAAAGAAAAACTCATGAATTTAAAATTGTACTTTGTGAAAACAGAAAGAAGACTATTTGTTGGGCAACAAATTTAGACTATTGTCTTCTAATAACCGCATTTTGGAGGCATCTTGATCCGACTTATCGCCATGACCGCACAAATGCAAGATACCATGAATGATTACCCTATGAAGTTCATCGAGAAACGCTTTGTTGAACAAAGCGGAATTTTCCCTAACGGTATCCACGCTTACAAATATATCACCCGACACAATATCTCCGGTGCAATAATCAAAGGTAATCACATCAGTATAATAATCGTGTTGAAGATATTGTCGATTGATAGAGAGCAAATGATCGTCGGAACAAAAAATGAAAGAAATATCTCCACACTTTTTCCCTTCATTAGCAATACAACTCTTTACCCAATTCGCAAGTAAACGACGATTCTTTAGACAGTAATTAGTATCCTCGCTATAAAAAGAAATCGCCACTACAAATTAAAAATAAGTTCAACAGTAGAACCATTATTATCGAACGATACAGAATCTGAAAGATGTTGCATCAAAAAAACTCCTCGCCCATGAATATTCTCAATATTCTCCGGTGTGGTAGGATCAGGCACGCTAGAGTAATCGAATCCCGATCCTTGATCGTTAATAAGAATTCTCAAAACAGGCGACTGGAATGTTAGAATAACCTCAACCTTTTTGTCCGGTCGGAGTTTATTTCCATGCACAATACCGTTGTTCACGGCTTCAACTGTAGCAATTAAAACTTTGCCATAAAGTTCGGAACTAAGCTGTAACACATCGGAAACTTCATCGATGAGTTTTTCTACTAGACAAATATTCTCCAGCTTAGAAGAAATAGTAAGCCGTTTTTCCATGTATTGTACTTATATATTTACTTTCAACGAATCTAATCAAAACCAAGTTACCAAAAACATCAATTTTTTTAAAAAAAATTTTAATTATTTCTCAACCACACTTCGGGATTAAGCGGTTGGTTTTCGTTCCATATTTCAAACTGCAGGTAATTACCCGATTTTACAGTTCCAATACTTTGACCTAAACTAATCACATCACCTACTTTAACGAACACTTCAGACAAATTGGAATAGACTGTAATATACTTACCGTGTCTAACAATAATAATTTTATTTAATCCAGGGATGGTAAGAACCTTGCTAATACTTCCGTTAAAAATTGAAAAAACAGTTGTTCCTGTAGAGCTTACAAGTTTAACACCATTACTCTTAACTTTTACATGAGCCAAGATGGGATGGTTATGCTCACCAAATTGCTCAACAACAACCCCACCCATCAGAGGAATTGGAAATTTACCGCGATTATCGTCAAACTTAGTACTGGCCTTTTGGTCGGTAGGTGAATAAATGATCTTACCATTAACAGAAGACTTTCTACGCTCCTCCTCCACTAACGCTGCAATTTCTTTTTCAATTCTTAGACTTTCCAGAGAAAGTCGCTGTTGCTCCACTCTAAGTTGCGTGGCTTTATTTTGAAGTTGCACAACCATAACGTTAACTGCATTTTCTGAACTACTCAGCGAAGCAACCTCTTTGTTACGGGATGCAATTGCCTGATTTAAACTTTCTTTTTTTTGCTTTACAGAATTAATTTCACGAGTAACAGCCGTCGTTGTAACAACAATCTCATCACCCTTATGCTTAATTAAGTCACTAAACTCGCGGAAGTAGCGCATTCGCTGATAAGCCTGATTGAAATCTTTAGAACTAAAGATGAAAATTAACTTTTGTTGGTTATAACGACTCTTAAATGCAGCTATTACCAAACTACTATAGGCAACCTTCACATCTGATAACTGAACGATAAGTAGTGAAAGTCTCAATTCGCCTTCAATTATTTCCTCATTCAGAGCGGATATCTCTTGAGTGAGATTCTCGATTAGTTTACGCCTCGATTGCACTTGGCTTCTTAGCAGCAATAATCGATTCAAAGAAACTTCTTTCTCCTTTTCAGACTGACTAATAAGATTCTGAGTGACTTGTAACTCATTTAAAATACTACTCTTTTTCTTTTGAAGTTCTTTTACAGATTGACCAAAAACACTCCCAACAAGTAGAGTTAAACCCAAAACGAATAGAGCTAATCGTAGTCTGTCCATTTAGTTAATTGATTTATTGTTGATTTTCTTTTCAATCCACAGTCTATTCGGCTCTAACTTAAGTGCCATCCTCCAATACACAATTGCCTCATCGACCCTATTTAGTTTAAACAAGACATCGCCATAATGTTCGAGAACTTCGGCATTCTCATCACTTCCACCTACAATAGCTTTACGTATAAAAACTTCTGCGTCGCTATAACGTTTTAACTTGTAAAGTATCCAGCCATATGTATCCAAATAGGTAAAATTGCTAGGATCACCATCGACAGTAAGCCGACTCATAGTTAATGCCTCATCGAGTCTTTTATTAAGAACACTTAAATAATAAGCATAGTTATTGAGCACAGAAAAATGATCTGGCTTAATTTTTAAAACCTGATCATAAGTCTTAAAAGCCATTTTAGTATTTCCGGTAGAATGATACAAATCACCCATAGAAGCCAAATAATCGGGAATAATTGCTTGCCGAAAACTAATACGACCTTTGTATTTTTCAAGAATGGTTAATGCTTGCTTATCTTGTTTCATCTGCCACAATGAAATACTCTTAATAAATGGTATAAAAGGGTTTTCGGGGTAAGTATTTAGGAGTCTATCCGTAATTATTTGAATTGAGTCATGTTGTTGCTGCTGCATTAATAGGCTTAAATAGCGTTCCCAAATATTCTCGTTAGCTGACGGACTATAAACAACTCTACGTAAAAAAATAATTGAAGCAGGTATATCCTGCTTGATAGTCGCGATTTGAGAATTAAGATCTGCAGAAAAAGTTGATCCAGGCTGAATAACGTCAATTCTATTGGTTGCACCTTGAATAGAGTCCAAATACTTGGATGCAATCGCTGAATTAGATAAAAGTTTACTTAAAAGCACGTATGCCTCTTCAGCACCGTCACTTAGACTCTGATAATCATTCAAATATTTAAAGAAAAGATCAAATTCGCCCTTTCCTAAATAGAAGTTGCACATATTAAGTAAAACAAGCGGATTCAATGTGTCAAGAGCATATGCTTCGTCCAAATAATTGCGTGCCTTGTCAATATATCCAAAATTCAAATTAACCTCAAACAGTATAAGTATATAACGAGCATTAAGAGTATCGGTAGAAGCCAACTTTAGAGCCTCCAAGCTAGCCGAAGAATAATCTTTCAGATTAGTATATATATCGATTTTTGAACCAGAAATTAACTCTTGAATACCAAATTTTCCCTCACCTGCGTTAAGCGTCTCAATAGCACTCTTACCATCGCCTATCCTCTGAAATAAATAAGTTAAATTAATGTAGTCCTCTAGCGTAGAGTAATGACTTTTTAAAAGCTTCTCATAAATCCATATAGCCTCCAAATTTTTTCCTGAAAGAGAGAGCATCTGCACATAATTAAGAGCATAGTAGCGGTTTGACGTATCGGCATAGTAAGCACGACTTGCAAAATCGACAGACTCTTTGCTTTTTTGCAAATTGTAAGAGACAATAGAGAGTTCGTAGAAATAAGCAGGATTATCTTTCTCTAGTTTTGCACAGCGCTTCAACAACTCATAAGAAATTGTATACTGTTGCGCAAGCTTACTTTTAATTGCTTCATGAAAATAGTACTTTGCTTTTAGAGAGTCGGATGAGGAGTCCAAATTTACTCTCTCAATTCTTTGGCCAACAACAAAAACAGGAAGCAGAAGAAAAAGCAACAGAAAATATCTTTTCATACAAAAAAATTAAAACCAAAAAACTAACGACCAGTATGACCAAAACCACCATCACCACGGTCGGTATTAGAAATAGCATTCACATCGACCCAACTAACTAGTTCGATTTTTGAAAAAACAATTTGAGCAATTCGCTCTCCCGCTTCAATACTAAACGATTGATTAGAAAGATTAACTAATATGACCTTAATTTCGCCACGATAATCAGCATCAATTGTACCTGGCGTGTTTAAAACAGTAATACCGTGCTTGAAAGCTAAACCACTACGTGGGCGAACCTGAGCCTCATATCCGAGCGGAATTTCGAGAAATAAGCCAGTAGGCACGATGCAACGTTCTAACGAACCAATTATCAATGTTTCTTCAATGTTTGCTTTGAGATCCAATCCCGAACTACCGACAGTAGCATAACTAGGCAAATCGAACCGGCTGCTATTTATTACCTTTACTTCCATAAGTTTTAATAATAGAATTAAGCTTATACCTGAGTTCCTTTTCACGCCATAAAAACAGAGCAATAAAAAGGAAAAGTAGCAAAAGTTTTGTGAAAAATGTTGTTATAGAATTTTCAGCAAGCAGAAAAAAATCAAAAAAGTAAAGTGAGAGCGAAAAAGTCAAATATAAAAACATATTACGCAAATCATAGTCGACCTTAAAAAAACGCTGACCAACAAAATAACATGAAACAACCATTAAAAAATAACTAGCCAAACGAGCCCAGGCACTACCCCAAAAGCCATAGATCGGAACTGTGTAATAGTTAATAAGCGCATTTATTGCTAATCCAAAAAGAGTAAAAACTACAGCATACTTGGTTTTGTCCGTTAATTTAAACCAAACACTTATGTTGAAATAAAATCCATAAAAAACATAGGATAATAATAGAATCGGTACGATTCCAATACCAACACGATAATCACCCCCCAGTATCATCTGAAAATAACTTAGATAAAAGGAGATAAATAGAAAAATTAATAAACTAATAACAAAGAAGAACTTTGTAGAATCAGCAAAAAACTTCTTTGAGCCAGCATTTTCGGAATTCTTAAAAAATAATGGTTCCGCAGCAAATCGGTACACCTGAATAAAAAGATTGAGTAGTATGGATATCTTCAGAATTCCACCATAAATCCCAAGTTGATACATAGGATTCTGTTCTGCAGGAACCAAGCCCTTTATGAAAAATCTATCAGCCATATCATTGACGATTCCAGCAAACCCACCAACCATAAGAGGAAAAGAGTAGAAAACAATTTTCTTGATGAGCGCCAGATTAACCTTAAAACGTATACTAAAAAAATCTCTATAAAAATATCCAAGCGTTAATAGACTGGCCACAAAATTTGAGAGAAATACTAGAAATACTAAACCTGTGTTTTCAAGAAATGGAATTCGATGAATAGAATTTATGAAAAATGTATTAGTAAGAAATAACCAGTTTAAACCAACATTTACAAAAATACTACCTGATTTTACAAGAGCGAACTCTAGGGCGCGACCTTCGAGTCGAAGTTTAGAAAAAGGGATAGCAACGAGAGTATCAAAAAATAGAATTAAGGCAAAAATCAGAACATACTCAGGAAAATGCGAATAGCCCAATGCACTAGAAATCGAAGGAAGAAAAAGAAAAACGGCTAACAGGAATATCAAACCATTAGCTAGGAGAATAAGAAAAGAGTTATTAAAAACTTCCTTTGGGCTAACTCCCTTAGAAGTGAATCTAAAAAAACCTGTCTCTAATCCAAGAGTAAGGAAAATAAGCAATACAGCAATCTGCGCATAAAAATCAGTAATTACGCCATATGCTTCAGGGTTAAAAATTCGAGTATGAAAGGGAACTAATAAATAGTTAATGAATCTTCCACCAACACTACTAATGCCGTAAAGGGCAGCATGCCCAAAAAGTTTTTTGAAAAGGGATGAGTTAGATTCCACGGCTATTGAACAAGATAAAACCAAAATTAAAAGTCAAATATAAATACTTATTTTCCTTCTCATAGTAGTTAAGAAATATGCTAGCCGGTCCAAATGCAGTTTGGTAAACAAATCCACCAGCAGCCATAAAAACGGGTTTGGGTAAACGCGTTGAATAATAAGTACTAAAATTAATATCGTCTCGCAAAAATGTTTGGTATGGTTGAAAAGCATAGCCTTCCAACCTAAGGATAAATTTCTCCGTAATCTTAAAGATGGGCAGAATTCCTGCTGCAAAATAATTATTGGCTCTATAGGCTTCTAAAAAAAGAGTTTTTGAATGAGGATTCGGAGTAAAAGCATTGGCAGAAAGAACAGTGGAAGTATAATTACTGAAAAAAGACTTATTCGAGTATGTACCATCAAGAACAACCCCTAGTCGAAACCTATTCAAAATACGATGATACGATTCGTTATAAAACTTAATCGTAAACCAAAAATGTTTATTACTACTAGCCGCATCCATAACAGGAGCAGTAGTTCCAGGAACATAGTTTTCAATACCACGAATATAAGTAAAACTCAAATGTCGAATAATTCCTCGATCGGCGTACTGCTTATAATTACTGCTGTTGAGACCTATACTACTACCAAAACTATAATACTTAAAATTAGAATTATCAGGTGTATCCGCTTCCAGAAAGTTAGATATTTGATAGTACTGAAAAATTTCTTTTCCTCCTGAACCATAAAATTTAAATAGATAGTTAGTTCCAAGAGCCCAACCAAAATTAAATGTACCAAACGCCTCGTTTTGAACTAAATAACTAGGTCTAACATCCTCAAAAAAAGGATCTATCGAACTTTTATAATAATCTAGTCGATTAAGTATCAAGTTAATATCATAATAAAATGGGATCTTGTAAGGATAATCTCGTTTTAAACCAACCATTACGGAACTATACAACCTTCCATAATAGATATTAGTATAAAGACTGGTAGCATTTTTACGAAAATAGCGGTACTCAGCCCCTAAAAAACCTTGGTTCATAGAACTAGATGAGATATTTCCACCAAAAGAAACATCTAAATAATCGTCAGTTGAGATTTTAAGATTGAGATTGTAATAACCCGTAGAAGTGTCATACTTAGCCAATGGGTATATAGATACGATATTATTATCGCTCAGCAATTTAAAGTATTCACTTTCTAAATGACTATAGTTAAAGGTTTTATTACGCTTTTTACTAAAAGAACGATAAAAATACTCCATTTGATTTCTACGCAAACCAGATAGTAAAATATCACGGAACTGGTAGGGCGGAAATTTAGTTTGGAAATCTCTTCGAGAAACTTTAATGCTATTAGTATCCACCGTTCGGTGAACTCTTCTTTTTATTTCAGCGATTCTAACTAATGCTGAATCATAACCAGCACTAATAACACCATCGATCTTTTGGAAATCCATCAACCCTACATCAAAAAAACGAGTATTAATAACAATACCCACACTATCTGGGATCGAATAGTCGGTTTTTGACATCAACATGTTTTCAATCTGAGTAATAATATCGTCTTCATCTGGCTTTTGTGAATTATTACTAACCTGACTACCAATAATATAATCTGGATTAAAATCATTCTTCATGATGTCCCAAGGAAAATTATTATACAAACCACCATCGAAAAGAAGAACCGAATCGATGGAAATCGGTTTGAAATAAAAAGGGAAAGTCATACTAGCTCTAATAGAAGATCCTAAATCGCCGCTAGAAAGAATATACGGTTTTCGATTATACACATCACTAGCAACCGCCCTATATGGAATGAGTAACTTATTAAAATCGTAGTTACAAGCGGCAGAGGCACCCGCGAATAGTTTCAGGAAAGCCAGATCCATTTGGTGGTTAGGAACAATATTAGTCGGCAATTTTGGAATCGGCTTATCCCCTTGTAAACCAATTTTAAAAGAAAACTGGCCACTATTTTGCAAACCACGTTTGAAGTAATAAAGAAAATCGCTGTCGATATTTCCTTCAGACCACTTTTGAAAATCGTCCGTACGAAAAATGGAGTCCATTTGATGAGTAGTGTAACCGATGGCATAAAGACCACCAACAACTGCACCCATGGAGGTACCGGCAATATAATCGATTGGAATTCCATTTTCCTCAAGAGCGCGAATAACACCAATGTGCGCAAGCCCTTTAGCGCCACCACCACTCAAAACCAAGCCCACAGATTGAGAAAAAGTGCTACTGTGAGAAAAAGTAATTATTATTACCAATAAAAAAAACCTGCACATGGGCCCTACTATTTTCATTTTCATTTACTTTTGTATCCAAATGTAAGGTGACCTTTTGTAATAAGAAATAACTATGCCAAAAATTTTTTCCAAAGGTATTATTCTCCTCTCGCTTTTAACTGCATTTTCAGCAGGGTGTTCAAAAAAGGAGGGTAATAAAGTACTAATAAAAACATCGGAGGGAGATATTCTTATTGAACTCTTTAGCGATACTCCAAAACATAAGGCAAATTTCCTGAAATTAGCAAACGACGGATATTATGAAGATATCTTGTTTCATAGAGTAATTCAAGGGTTTATGATCCAAGCAGGTGACCCTGATTCCCGAAAAGCAGAAGAAGGGAAAATGTTAGGCGAAGGAGATCCTGGATATACAATTGATGCTGAATTCAGACCAAATCATATTCACCAGAAGGGAGCACTAGCCGCTGCCAGAACATCCGATGAAGAAAATCCAGAAAAAAAATCATCCGGATCACAATTCTACATTGTTCAAGGAAAGAAATTCACTGAAGAAGAACTCGATAAAGTTGAAATTAAAGCAAATACAACGCGGAAAACTAACCTATACTCAGCAATCCTCCAAGAAAAGTTAAACTTGTTGGGAGATAAGTATAATCAGAATAACTTTCAAAAAGTAATGCAACAAGTCAAAGACAGTGTTGATAATGTATTGATGCCACAGGAAAAATGTATTATTCCTAAGAATAATAGAAAGATTTATAAGGAAGTTGGCGGAGTTCCACACCTGGATGGCAACTACACCGTCTTTGGCCAAGTACTAGAAGGGTTTGATGTAATCGACAAAATTGCAGCAAAAGAAACAGATTCGAACGATAGGCCAAAGAAAGACGTTAAAATAATAACTATCAAAGTATTATAATTTATGCTAGACCGGATAAAGAAGTTAGAGGAAGAGATAGAGCAATTCAACGATAAGGCTGAAAAAGCTCTCGAAGATTGGCGCATTCGTCTTTTAGGTAAGAAGGGAGAAATAACGCAACTATTTGAGGAGTTCAAGACTGTAGGAACGGAACAAAAAAGAGAATTTGGCCAGCGATTGAACAGTTTAAAAAACAAGGCGGTTGATAAAATAGTTAGCATCAAAGATCTACTAGAGAACCAATCAGTATTAACTAGCAAAGAGGATAAATCACGCCCTTCGGATAACGCAGTTGTAGGAACACGTCATCCAATTTCTTTAGTGAAACGCGAGATTACAGAAATCTTCTCTAAACTTGGTTTTGTAGTAGAAGAAGGTCCAGAGGTAGAAGATGATTGGCATGTATTTTCGGCGCTAAACTTCCCACCAGAACATCCTGCGAGAGATATGCAGGATACATTCTTCATCGCCAAAAACCCGGATATACTTTTAAGAACCCATACCTCTTCGGTTCAAGTAAGAGTGATGAAAAATCAAAAACCTCCTATCAGAGCACTTATGCCAGGACGAGTATTTCGAAATGAAGCAATTTCGGCTCGTGCTCACTGCATATTTCACCAAGTAGAAGGTTTGTACATAGACGAAAACGTATCCTTTACAGATCTTAAGCAGACCCTTCTCTATTTTGCCAAAGAGATGTTCGGTGAAAATACAGAAATCAGATTACGACCATCCTTCTTTCCATTCACAGAACCATCTGCCGAAATGGACGTTAGCTGTAAGATTTGCGGAGGCAAGGGTTGTAATGTTTGTAAATACACAGGCTGGCTAGAAGTGTTGGGTTGTGGCATGGTAGATCCTAACGTATTAGAAAACTGTGGAATAGATTCTAAACGCTATTCCGGATTTGCGTTTGGAATGGGTGTTGAGCGCATTGCAATGCTAAAATATCAGATCAAGGATTTACGGCTCTACTTCGAAAACGATTTACGGTTTCTAAAACAATTTGACAAAGCATACTAACAATGGCCGGGAAATTCCCGGCCATTGTTATATCCAACCAAATATCTCAAAAATTAATATTTTTGGACTATATTTCGCAACAATTAGAAACTAAGCGTGATGAAAAAGCCCTTAAAAGAATTACCGATATGTATGGGTTGTAGTGTGGCCGATTCTAATATTTTTAAGAGTTTAAGTAAAGAAGAACGTGAACTTCTTAACCAGGAAAAAAACTGCAATTCCTACTTAAAGGGTGATATAATTTACCACGAAGGAAACCGCATTTCAGGTTGCTACTGCGTGAACAAAGGAATTCTGAAAATTTACAAAACTGGCATTGAAGGAAAAGAACAAATTATAGCATTTGCACAGAAAGGTGATATTATAGGTTATCGGTCCATTTTGAGTAGCGAACCTGCTTGCACAACCGCTCAGGTAATAGATGATACGCTTCTTTGCTATATACCTTCCGAAATATTACTCAGTCTAGTAAAAAGCAACTCCTCTTTTTCGCTTGATTTAATGCAACTTACCTGCAAGGAACTAAATCAAGCAAATATGTATATAAAGGATATTGCACAAAAAACTGTAAGAGAACGATTAGCAGAAATACTTTTGATGCTTAAAACAACTTTTGGAGAAGATGGAGAAGGATATCTCCAAATAATTCTCACACGAGAAGATTTAGCCAACATAGTAGGCACAGCTACAGAATCGGTAATTCGATTGCTATCAGAGTTTAAATCGGATAATTTAATTGAGCTATCCAATAAGAAGATTAAAATTCTTAACCTTAGCGCGTTAAAAAAACTTTCTTACGATCTTTAACCAAATAGAGTTCCTTGTTCTCCAGGCTTAATAAGTCCAAGATGCTCATAAGCCAAGGCAGTGACCTCTCTACCCCGTGGAGTCCTCATTAAAAAGCCCTCTTTTATTAGAAATGGCTCATAAACTTCCTCAATTGTGCCTGGATCTTCACCCACTGCCGTTGCGATAGTATTTACACCAACAGGACCCCCTTTAAACTTATGGATAATAGTATTTAGAATTCTATTGTCCATATCGTCCAAACCGCGCTTGTCAATGACCAAAGCATCTAAAGCATATTTAGTAATTTCAAGATCGATACGCCCATTACCTTTAACCTGAGCAAAATCACGAACTCTTCGTAGTAAAGCATTAGAAATACGAGGTGTACCTCTACTTCTGAGTGCAATCTCAAGAGAAGCACTTTCATCAATCTCTATATTTAGAATAGCAGACGACCTGGTAATGATGCCTTGCAAAACTTTATGATCATAGTATTCTAAGTGGCATTTGATACCAAATCGAGCTCGTAAAGGACTTGTTAATAAACCACTTCTGGTGGTTGCGCCAACAAGTGTAAAGGGATTAAGGGTAAGCTGAATACTTCTTGCACTTGGTCCCTTATCGAGCATTAAATCAATACTAAAATCTTCCATTGCTGAATAAAGATACTCCTCTACAACAGAACTTAAACGATGAATTTCATCGATAAATAAAACATCGCCAGGTTCAAGATTAGTGAGTAAACCAGCCAAATCACCTGCTTTATCCAACACAGGACCACTTGTAATTTTCAAATTACTGCCCATTTCATTGGCAATAACATGCGCTAAAGTAGTTTTACCCAAGCCTGGAGGTCCATGTAGCAGTACATGATCCAAAGCCTCACCTCGTAACTTGGCTGCTTTTACAAATATTTTCAGATTCTCAATAATAGAGTTCTGTCCACTAAATTCAGCAAAATCAATAGGTCGAATTTTCCTTTCGATATCACTATCGGGTTCATCTAATTGCCCTGGTTTATCTATAGTTCGATTCTTACCCATGTCTAACGTTCAACAACATAACCATTAATTTTATAAACCTCCCCAGCCTTATACTGTAAGTTAATATTCAAATAGCCATCCACGTCATATTTCCGCCAAGTATCGATAGGATATCCACTAGAAAAGTACTGCTCCTCTTGAATTTTACCAGAAGAATAATAGAAAGTATGTTTGCCATCAGCAATTCCTTGATTAAACCTACCTTTAAAATAAACTTTACCATTAGGATAGTAGGAATACCAGATGCCATCTTTAGTATCATTTACAAAATTACCGATTTGGGTAAGGTCACCTTCAACAATTTTCCATTTTCCTTCCTTAAAGTCTGACAAAAAATTACCGGCAGCAATAGTGTCACCCTTTGCAGATAATTCAAAATAAAATCCATCCCTAACTCCATCAAGATACTCTTCGCTTTTAATAAGATTTCCATCCACATTATACCATTCCCAAATGCCGCTTATCTTATTTCTTGCAAAACTGCCCTTTTGCTCAATTTTACCGTTTTTAAAATAAAAAGTCCAATTACCAATTTTCTGCGATGCCTTATAAGCTCCCTTAGCTTTAATCGTGCGAGTGCCTGGAAAAAACTCTACCCACATACCAGATTTCATAGCCTCAGTATCGGTTCCTCCTTTAGCAATTACCTCTCCTTTTTCGTTGAAAACTAAAGAAGAATCTATTACATTATCAGTAAAATAATAGTGACTACCCACCGGTAAATTACCAAGAAATGTTCCTCGTCGTTTCAAAGAGCCTAATGAATCAGTAAATTCTCTAAGTAACATCTCATCGAGTGTAACTGAATCGCGGACTAATGCATCATTCTTATATAGTACTGCAGCAGTAAGAACTCCCCTATCGGAAAATCTTTTTAAATAGCCGTTTAATTTACCATTCACAAACGATTTTTCTATAGAAACCTTACCATTGGGATAAAATTCCTTCCAAATTCCATAAGGCAACTTATCCTTATCGTAGCGATTAATCTCCTCGTAAAAAATAACTCTACCTTTAGAATAATCTTTAAGCGCAATAACAATACTATCCCTATTAAACTCTCTTTCAACTCCATCTTTTTTTCCATCAACAAAAAAAGAGATACTCTGCACAAAACCATCAACAGAATATCCATAAGCTAGACCTTGACGTAAATCGGAAACATACAACTCTTTGTTCACAAGAATTTGCTTATTACTTCCGAAGCCCAAACGTGTAGCATACTTTGAATAGTATCCATTCTTTTTTCCTTCGAAGTAACTAATCTCAGACTCAATACTACCGAACTTATCATAAAACCGCCAAGTAGAATCCAAATGTTTATTTCGCCAATTACCCTCAGACTTAATTACACCATTAACGTAATATGTCTTCCAATAACCGTAAGGAGAACCATTTAAAAAAAATCCTTCACTACTGACAACTCCATTAGGATAGGTAAACTTCTTATACCCATCCTCACGGTCTTGGCTAAAACCATAAAGTGCAACAAATAAAAAAAATAGCAAAAATGAGTAGTACTTCATAAGAAAATTAAAATCCTAATTTACTTGAAATTTCTAACATCCGAGTAATTGAACCTTTCGCTTTATCAATTAGACTAGCGTCCAAAGTAACCTCAGGAATCTCATACTTTAAGGTTAAGTATATCTTTTTTAGAGTGATTAACTTCATGAAAACACAATCGTTGCATCCACAAGAAGAGTCCAAAGGTGGTGCAGGAATAAACAGTTTTTTCGGATATTTTTTGCGCATCTGATGCAAGATTCCAGATTCCGTGGCAACTATATATTCGCTAGCCAAATCACTGCCTGCAAATCTCAACAAATCAGCCGTGCTTCCAACAAAGTCGGCTGCAATAAGAATTGGCTGCTTACATTCCGGATGTGCCAATATTTTAGCATTTGGATGCTCCCTCTTAATCTCCAAAATCCTATTAAGTGAAAATTCCTCATGTACATGACAAGCTCCATCCCAAATTTTCATTTCACGACCAGTAAGCCCTTGGATATAATTTCCAAGATTTCTATCAGGTCCGAAAATAATTTTCTCATTTTTAGGAAGACTATTAACAATTTGTACCGCATTGCTTGAAGTGCAAACAATATCACTTAATGCCTTTATCTCTGCAGATGTATTAACATAGGAGATAACCGTATGACCAGGATTATCCTCTATAAATTTTTTAAATTTATCTACAGGAACAGAATCAGCGAGTGAACAACCTGCACTAAGATCCGGAATTAACACTTTCTTAGTTGGTGCCAATATTTTTGCAGTTTCGGCCATGAAATGAACACCGGCGAAGATAATTATATCAGCATTTGTTGCCGCAGCTTGCTGTGATAATCCCAATGAATCGCCAACATAGTCGGCAATATCCTGAATTTCGCCCAGTTGATAATAGTGAGCCAAGATTACTGCATTTTTTTCCTTCTTTAACCGTTTTATCTCTTCTGCAAGATTCAGATTAGGATCAACGGGAAGATTTACGAAACCGTTTGTTAACAAATCCATGTTATATTATTTTTATGTTTTTTCTTAAAGATTTAAAACGTGATGGTAATGTTAGTCGGTTAGCTTGGTTGAAAAATAATTGCTATAACCGTTGCAAAATTGGGCATTAAAAATCAAAAAACATAGTATTAACAATAGGATAAGTGATGTTTGTGTTATTGGACAGTGGGTTACAATTGTTTTTAACAACTGTTGATAACTCCAATCGTTGATAAGTTTGGATTCTTAGCGCTGCGTTTTACTGTTAACAGGATGTTCACTTATCTACAATAAATTCTGATACTTTTCTCTTGACTCGTATTACCTAAAGTTTGCTTGCACTAAAAGAAGATACCAGTCAAGAGTTGCACCGAAATATTTATGGATAAATGACCAACAATTTATCAACAGTTTTGGTGCACTGGTGAACAGAAAAAAACGTTGGGATACGAATTGTTAATAACCTTGGATTTATCACTATGATTGGGAATTACACTCAATGCCATTATTTTTAGCGAAACAAATGCTAATTTTGTTGACCATAATTGAGACTAGAACATACACGTCACTACAAATAATTGGAAAGATGAAACCATGTAAACTTGGAATGGCTTGCGATCACGCTGGCTACGAGATGAAAGAGGCATTAAGTAAATACCTTCAGGAAAAGGGATATTCGGTAAGTGATTTTGGAACCAACTCCAGCGAGAGTGTAGATTATCCTGATTTTGCCCATCCATTGGCATCGGCAGTGGAGAGCAAAACCGTAGATTACGGAATTTCGATTTGTGGAAGTGGGAATGGCATTAATATGACCATGAACAAACATCAAGGCGTGAGGGCCGCACTTTGCTGGACTGGCGAGATTGCAGTATTAGCGAGGTTGCATAACAATGCGAATGCGTGTTCTTTGCCTGCACGGTTTATATCTCTTGATACCGCAAAGGAAATAGTGGACATGTTCCTTTCTACCGAATTTGAGGGCGGACGCCACCAGAAACGGATAGATAAAATAGCGGTAAGATAGGTTACAACGTTTCTTCGGTGAGTCGGTGTATGGCCGGATAACTTGCTAGTGCCGCAACTATTCCAATAATATTACTTGCAATATCAAGAATTTCGAATGAGCGATGCGAAAAGACGGAAAACTGCAAGAGTTCGATTAGAATTCCGTATCCCAGGGCAATGGCAGAACCGTAAATAAAGGTTCTGGCCTTTTTGTGGTGGCTTGCATAGTAATGGGTAAACCCCGAGAACAAAAAAGTTGCGAAGATGAAGTAAAGCACAAGGTGTACCATCTTATCGAGATAGGGAATAATAACAATCTTAAAACGATCCAACTCATCTCCGGGTATGCCGCAAATAATTAGAATAAATGTTCCCCACAGGTAGGTTTTCCAGAAGTATTTGAACATTGCAGTAGTAGATTTCAGTGCATGAATATATAAACTTTTTGCTTACGACGCTACATACATGGCCGGCATATACATACACATCCCCTTTTGTAGGCATAAATGCCTCTATTGCGACTTTTATTCAGTGGCATCGCTTGCAAGGCGCTTGGAGTTGGTTGATGCCATTGTGGCCGAAATCGGTTATCGCCACGGATACCTAGATGATTCATCCATTCAAACCATCTATTTTGGTGGAGGAACTCCATCTACCCTATCCAGCGAAGAACTTGGTCGAATACTTGATAAGTTAAATCAGCAGTTTGAGGTCAGCCCAGCAGTAGAAATAACGCTTGAGGCGAACCCTGAAGATCTTACCCCGGAATATTTAAAAGAGTTAAGGGTGTTAGGGATAAACCGATTGAGTATAGGTATACAATCTTTTAATGATGAGCATTTAATCTATTTTGGAAGAAAGCATACAGCGATTGCTGCCATACAAGCGATTGAAAATGCTCGAAATGCCGGCTTTTTGAATATTTCGGCCGATCTCATTTATGGTTTTCCGGGATTGACGAGCGAGCAATGGAAACGAAACATTGCGACAATGGTAAGTCTTGGTATTGAGCATATATCAGCGTATCAGCTGATGGTGGAGCAAGGTTCTGTATTCTATAAGCGGCAGCAAAAGGGCACGTTTAAACCAATTGATGATGATGAGAGTGCCGAGAATTATCAATATTTAACCAATGCGTTAAGTGGTAACGGTTATGAACACTATGAACTGTCCAATTTTTGCAAACCTGGTTTCCACTCCCGACACAATTCGTCCTATTGGTTTGGAGAAAGATATCTTGGACTTGGGCCATCGGCCCATTCGTTTAATGGGATAAGCCGCCAGTGGAACGTTTCAAGTATAGAGAAATATTGTCGAGCAGTTGTAACCGGTGATAAGTGGTTCGAGGAGGAGTTTCTTACGGAGAAGGATCGTTACAACGAGTTAATTCTTACCCGGCTACGCACCAAACGGGGGCTTCTTAACGAAGAGATGGCTCTTGTGGCTACAATACAGCAAAGCTGGTTTGAAAAGCAAGCCAAGGAAATGGAGAGTAAGGGATTACTCAAGAGGATGGAATTTGGTTGGATAATTTCCGAAGAGAAATGGCTGATTTCGGATGGTATTATATCTGAATTAATGGAATAAAAAAAGGCGCCATCGGCGCCTTTTTTACTACTTGTTTTTCTTGAATTTTCTTGCCCAAGAGCGGCGCTTTGCCTTTACCTCCCGAACGTAAATCATGAAGTACATAGATGGAATGAGAACCAAAGTAAGGAATGTTGCAAAGGTTAACCCGAAAATAATTGTCCAGGCCAACAGTCCGAAAAACTTAACGTTATCGCCACCAAAGTGAATGTGTGGTTGGAACGAGGAAAAGAGACCAACAAAATCAATGTTAAAACCAACGGCGAGCGGAATTAGCCCGAGAACCGTTGCGGCTGCTGTTAGAATAACAGGAATGATTCTAGTTTTCCCTGCTTCAATAATGGCGGCCCTCGTTTTCATGCCTTGGTCTTTTAGCACATCGGTAAACTCCACTAAAAGGATACCGTTTCGAACGACAATACCCGCAAGAGCCACAATGCCAAGACCCGTCATAATTACCGATACGGTCATTCCAAAGAATACATAGCCCAATAGAACCCCAATGATACTAAAAACAACTTCTAACAAGATTATAGCCATTTTACTGAAGGATCCAAACTGGTTGATGAGGATGAATAGGATCAGGAACAGTGCGAAGAGCATTGCTTTGGAAAGAAAGGCTACAGTTTCGGCCTGATCTTCCTGTTCGCCAGTCATTCTTATTTCAACGGCAGTGGACTTGGAAAAGTTAGGGATGGCCTTTTTAATCTGTGCATTGATTTCATTCGCCGTATAACCATCAAGTACGTTAGATGTTAGGGTGATTACTCGCTTTAAGTTTAGGCGATTGATTTGCCCGTAACTGTTTCTGTATTCAACCTTTGCCACAGCCGAGAGGGGAATTTGGCGTAGTGTTCCCGAGTTCATATCTCGGTAGGTTATGCTGAGGTTGATTAATTGTTCCACATCCTTGCGCTGGTATTCGGAAAACCGAAGCATAATGGGGTATTGATCCTCTCCCTCCCTAAATTTTGAAATTTCACTACCCAGCAGGGCTGTGCGAATTTGGCCACCCACCATCCCCGCAGAGATGCCTTCGAGGTTCGCTCTTTCCCTATCGAGGGTTATGAGTAACTCGGGTTTTGAAGCAGCAAAGTCCGATTTTAACTCTTCAACGCCATCAATACTAAGCGAGTCGAGGTAGCGTTTCAACTTGCTTGATGTTTCGACCAACAAATCGAGGTCTTCGCTAGCAAGTTCAATATTGATTGGCTTACCAACTGGTGGACCATTTTTGTTTTTGTCGACAACAATTTCAGCACCGGGTATATCTTTAACCACATCTCTAATTTTAGTCAAGTAATCAGAGGTGTTGATTCCCAGACGCTTTTGGAATTCTACAAAATTTACGGAGACTTTTGCCAGGTGGGAAACTTTGGTGGAGTTGTCGAATTGATCTTCAGAGGCACCAAAGGCTACATTGGTAATAATTGATTCCACTACCTTATTGTCATCACCAATAACGTGCTTAATTTTTTGCTCAACCAACTTGGCAACCGAATCGGTTACTGCAATTTGGGTTCCAATGGGCATTTTAATATAGGTGATTACGTTATTGGGTTCATTTTCGGGGAAGAAAACAACCTTAAGAGGGAAAAAGTTGGTGATAACCATTGTAATGAAAAACAGACCAACCATTCCAGAGAATAGCCAATATGGTCGACGGCCGTGTAGTACGTATACAAGTAGTGCCTCGTAGCGTCGCATCATGGCTGGTATAAAGTGGTGTTGAAACTTACGCAACACTTTGTATCCATAAATATTATGAAGGAAAATTGAAATAGATACAAAAATGAGAAGGTTTGCAATAGCATTCAAATTATTGAGGTAGAATGGAATAGCAACTACCGCAATGCCTGCACATATATAGTATAGTTTTTTAAGCGGTGTAGGTCGTTCCTCCTCATCGTGCTTCATAAAATCGATGGCAAAAACTGGGTTGATTAAATAGGCCACCAAAAGTGAAGCGAAAAGTGTAATTATAAGCGTAACCGGTATAAAATACATGAATTTTCCCACAACACCTGGCCAGAAAGCTAATGGGAAAAATGGAGCCAGAGTAGTGAGCGTGCCGGAAAGAATTGGGGCAAAAACCTCGCCTGCTGCAAATTTTGCAGCGGTTGCAATGTCCATCTGTTTTTTCATGAAAACCCGGTGGGTGTTTTCAATTACCACAATAGCGTCATCCACCACGATTCCCAGAGCAAAGAGGAATGCGAACATTACCAACATGTTCATGGTAAACCCGATGTATGGCATAATAATATAGGCCAAAGCCATGGACAGGGGAATCGATAGTCCAACAAAGAGGGAATTCATAATACCCATGAAGAACATCAGCACAATTACTACCAGAATAAAACCAATAATAATGGTGTTGTTCAGATCAGTAAGCGTAGTCCGAGTATACTTAGATTGATCACCAGAGATTTCAACCTTTAGTTCATCTGGAAACTTATTGGTTTTCAGCTCTTTGATAATGTCCTTTATCTTGTCAGAAGCATCGAGTAGATTTTGGCCACTCTTTTTTACTACGTTAAGGGTGATAACATTTTTTCCGTCGAAGCGGGCAAAACTCTCCTGTTCCTTGAATCCATCGTGAACAACGGCCAGATCTTTCAACTTCACTTTTGCGCCGCTCGCGGTATTAACGATAATATTCTTTACATCGTCAAGGGTTTTAAACTCGCCAATAACACGAACTGACCGGCTCATTCCTTGAAGATCGATATTGCCACCAGAGACAGTCATGTTATCATACTTGATAGCATTCTCGACTTCTGAAAAGGTAAGGCTGGCCGCTTGCATCTTATACATATCGATGTCGATTTGTATTTCGCGGTCGAGTGCTCCAACGATATCTACACGAGTAATTTCCGAGAGACCCTCGATCTTTTCCTGAAGATCATCGGCATGTTTTTTTATAACATCGAGTGGCAAATCACCCGACATGTTAAGGTACATAATGGGAAATTCTGAGAAATCCACCTCCTGAACCGAAGGATCTTGATCGAGATTTGTGGGGAGATCTCGCTTCGATTTATCTACCGCATCCTTCACCTTTTGCTTTGCCTCAGCCACTACCACCCCGGTATTAAATTCTACCACAATGGATGAAAAGTCTTGAACGGAGCGAGACGTTACTTTTTTAACCCCATTAATACCCTTGATATTCTTTTCTATAGGTCGTGTAACAAGATTTTCAATATCGGCAGGCGCAGCTCCCGGATAGATCGTGTTTACAACTATGGTAGGAATTACAATTTCCGGGAATTGTTCTTTGGGTATGGTGTTGTAGTTGAAGAGACCAAATATAGCGATTATGAAAACGAGCACGTAAATGCTGAGCTTGTTCTCAATGGCCCAGCTGGTGGGCTTGAATTCTTTAAACTTTTTTTCCATTTCTGTAAGCTTTTAAAGTGCCATTGAAGGGGTTAACGCTTAATGTGTTCGCCCTCTACCAGATCTTGGTAGCCAACGGTAATTACTTGATCGCCGAGTTTGAGACCACCGATAATCTCAGTAATTCCATTGTTTGAAAGGCCAAGGGTAACCTTTTGCTTGGTGGCGATCAGCTGCTTTTCGATTTGCTTAGCAATATAAATGTAGGAACCAGAAGCGTCGGTTAATATTTGGTTTTGAGAAACAACAATGGCTTTTTCGTTCCGATAGTCGTTAATATTAACAATCGCAACCATATTGGCTTTTAGGTTCATAGAGTTGGCTTGAACCGGCGACTCAATCATGAAGGTTCTATTTACCGGATTGATATACTTGCTTACAAAGTCGATTTGAGAACTTAAGGTTGCGTTTATATCAGGAAATGTGATGGTTACCTTATCTCCTCTCGTAACTTTGGAAATGTATGCTTCCGACACTTCTGCCTTCACTTTAAGTTGACCAAACGTTACTACGCGGTAGGCCACCAAGCGAGGATCGGGGCTTACTAGGGCACCAATTCTTACATTACACTCCTCGATAGTTCCCGAGATGGGTGCTTTGATCTTAAACTTGTCAATTAACTCTCGTGTGGAGGCTATTTGCTGCTCCAAGGATTCCTTCGTTGTTTTTGCTTGAAGGTATTGAATTTCGCTACCTACTTTCTGATCCCAAAGACGCTTTTGCTTGTTGAAGAGATCGAGGGCCAGCTGGTATTGTGATTCGAGACCCTGAAGAGAGTTTTTGTATTGGGCGTCATCGAGTTGTGCTAATACTTGTCCCTTTTTTACAACCGCTCCCACGTCGGCATACTTTGCAATCACCGTTCCGGGCGATTCGGCAAAAACCGCTGCATTTTGGTCACCATCGAGATGTCCATAAACCTTAATGTTGTGAACAAAGGGTTGGTAAGCAATTATTTGAGTCGACACTAAGGTTGATTTGTTTTCTTTTAGAGAATCTGGAGTTTCGGCCAGCATTTTCTGTTCGAGTTGTTCAATAGAAAGGTTCAGCTTGTCACGCTCACCTTTTAGCTTGGTTAGCTGGTCCTGATTGCTCGAGGAGCAAGCGAAAAGGAGTGCGGAAAGAGCGATGGCTACAAATTTCGTTTTCATATAGTAATGCTTTTGACGTTTCAAATTACTGTTGGATTGAAGTAAGTTTATCAAGAGATGCCTTAGCATTTAGCAGGTCGGAAAGAGCTGTAAAGTATTTGCTTTGGGTATCGAGAAGTTGCGATTCGGCTTGGTGTAAATCGGTGCTGGAGGAAACGCCTTCCTTATACTTGATCATAGTATGGTCGAAAATTTTTCGGGAAAGGGTGAGGTTATCCTTTTGTGTTAGGTAGCTGGAGTATGAGGTGTTGAACGTGTTTTGTGATTTTTGGAATTCGATAACTAGCCCGCGTTCTGCGTTAAGTTTATTGTTCCTCGTTTTCTCATACTCCTTTTTGGCTTGGGAGAGTTGAGATATGCGCGATCCACTCGTAAATATTGGTAAGCTCAGGGTAATACCAGCCACGTCCTTTGGTTCAAAATTGAAGGCGGCAGTTTTCAGCTGTTCTTTGTGGCGGTAGAATCCTGAGATCGTAGGCAAGAACTTCGTTTTATAGCGATCAACATTAAGTTTTTGCAACTTTTCGGCAGTTTCCACAACTCTATAATCTGTATTGTTGGCAACATTAAAGGAGAGATCAAGGTATTGGGTAAACTCGGAAGTTGTCATCAAATCGTTTAGGTTGTCGGTCAAAACGATAGGACTGGCCAAATCATAGCCAAGCTGAAATTTGAGTAAATTCTTTGTCAGGCTTGCTTGGCGTTCCAGGTTAGCAACGGTATTATCGATGTTTGCCTTAAGAATGCGCACTTGATCCACATTTATTTCTTCCACAAGACCTTCCTTACCCAGGGCAATAATGTCCGCAAGAGAATTGGTAGTAACAAGTTGTGTTTCTTTAAGAATTTTTACGTTCTCGTCCATTACCAATGCGAGGTAGTAGCTCTGCGCTACAGATTCGCGAATGTCGTTTTCTGATTTCCGAAGGTTACGTTCCGATACCTCTTTGTAAACACGGGCAGCCCGCAGACCAACAATGTATTCGCCGCTAAAAATAAGCTGCGAGGCAGTAATGTCCCAATTGGTGTTATCTGCTGTGCCCAATTCAACATTCTGACCTCCGAAATTGGCAGTGGGAACTTTAAAGGTATGCTGGTAGTTTACCGTTCCGTTAACTTGGGGCAATCCAATAGCCGTAGTTTCCCATATTTTCTTTTTGGCAATTTGCAGGTCGAGTTCTGAGTTTTTTACTGTGAGGTTATTCTTAACCGCAAACTCCATTGCTGCTTTCAGCGAAAGCTGAGTTGGTGTGCTGTCGGCCTGACCAAAAGCGGAGTAAGCACATACTAGCAGTAAGGATTGAAAAATCAATAGTGTTCTTTTCACCATTTTATGCTGTTGTTATTTAGTTGGATTTATAATTTCTTCGAGAATAGTCACTCCTTTCGCCGTGGCGATACCATGAATGTGGTAGGACAGAATTTCATCGTAGTAGGCATCTATGGGTATTTCGGTGCCAGCCATAACCTCTTCACGGATAAACTGGTCGAGAGAGTTAACATAGTATCTGGCAATAAGTTCAACATTAATATTGGAGCGATAAATATCTTGATAAATACCCATCAGAATATTTTTTCGAACGCCTTCAAAAACATTATTCTTGTGGTTTCGGCCAATTTTTTCTAATTGGAGCGGGAAGTGTTTCATTAAGTCGCGACGAACAAATGGTGGCACTTCCCGAATTGTTTCCTTCATTTGGTTTGTAATTCGCACTAGGATTTCAATGGCATTTTTCCCTTGGGTAATAGTTTCCCACATGGCCTCATTGTCGTTTTTAAAACGTTGTTGAATTATAAGTTCAACAATTTCGGCCTTGTTTTCAAAATAGTTGTAGATCGTTTTCTTTGAAATACCAATTCTAGTGGCAATTTCCTCCATGGTAATACCACTCACGCCGTATTTTAGGAACAGCTTGCCAATTTCTATGAGGTAATACTCCTTTTTCTCTTCCATAATGAGCACAAAGGTATTAAAAACTACACAAAGCCACGAATAAAGTGTAAACGTGTAACGGTGTTCAGTAGTTTTATGGATACAAAGAAATGATTAGAATGTTTTAACCTTAAATCCGCAGGTCGATTGCTAGGTTTTAAATCTTAGCGTATTTAGGTTTGCTTGGTGGATATTTTGCCATTTTTTTGGTTCGACATAGCCCTTCTTTGCGTCACTTCTTCCGTTTTTCGCTCCCCCTATGGTTTGCAACTTCCTTTTTTGGAAGCCTGCAACAATAAAAACCGTAACGAACCGTAAGTGTCAGGTATTCAATTACTAGCTATTGAGGCGCGGGCATACCTTTCCCATTGGGCACAGCAGCGTGGCCGCTTCACTCCAGCAGCAGGTGGTATTTCTTGGCCGAAAAGAGCTTTAGGATGCGCTGTCGTCC
>NZ_FMYP01000004.1:90916-101325 GCF_900096565.1 Williamwhitmania taraxaci | reverse complement strand
TGCAATAAACCCAAACACCGCAAAAAATAAAAAAATCGTCAATGATTTGTTGGATTACGGTAAAATTGCGGCATAAATCTTACCGAACTATTGAATTAAGTATGATTAAGTATAAAAAAGTAGTAGCCATAAACCGCTACTATAGAATCACCAAGTTCTACCCGTTCTTAAAAGAGATGGCCATTAAAGGCGGCTTAACAATAGTGGGATTGGTAGCACTATTGGTTTTCCTCGAAATCTTTTTTATTGATATAAACGGATTGCTAAACCAGCTAGTAGTGAGCTACTCGCCTAAGGTAATCCTGTTTGTATTCTTTGTCTCCGAAACCTTTTTAGGTCTGTTGCCACCGGAGATATTTATTGCATGGAGTTCAAAATCGGCCGTCCCGTGGTTGCTGTTGAGCATTATTGCAAGCCTCTCGTATTTAGGTGGTATTGTAGCGTATGCACTAGGAAAGACGATGCTGCGAATTCCCGCCGTAAAGCTTTACCTCGAAACTAAAATTGCAACCCACATTAAAAACTTACGCAAGTGGGGTGGCTTTTTTGTAGTTGTAGGGGCCAT
The DNA here is from genome assembly GCF_900096565.1 of Williamwhitmania taraxaci. Classification (NCBI taxonomy): domain Bacteria; kingdom Pseudomonadati; phylum Bacteroidota; class Bacteroidia; order Bacteroidales; family Williamwhitmaniaceae; genus Williamwhitmania; species Williamwhitmania taraxaci. The sequence continues at coordinate 100,760 of NZ_FMYP01000004.1, read as the reverse complement.
GCTGCCGCTGCCTCACTCGGTGGTAAGCCTAGCATGCGGATTAATTCAATATAAATTTAGCCACTACCTTATGTGGGCGCTATTCCGGTTTCTGCGCTTTGGACTGTATGCTCTTGTGATTTTCAAAATTTTTTAACCTCGAACCATTAACTACAAATAGATTTTTTATGATCGTTGACATATACGTTTGGATAGGATTTATTGCGTTTATACTTCTTTTGCTGGTAATCGATTTGGGGATATTTCATCGCAAATCGCACGAGGTGAAGATAAAAGAAGCCCTTATATGGACCGGGGTTTGGATACTCCTGTCGCTGATTTTCAACTATGGGGTTTACATCTTCATGGGGAAAGAAAAAGCGCTCGAATTTCTGGCCGGATACCTAATAGAGAAGTCGCTGAGTGTTGATAACCTCTTTGTGTTTATCATGCTCTTCTCGTTTTTCGATGTTAAGCCACAATATCAGCACAAGGTTCTGTTTTGGGGAATAATTGGAGCCCTTATTATGCGAGCAATGTTCATTTTTTCCGGAGTAGTGCTGATTCAGAAGTTTCACTGGATAATCTACATTTTTGGTGCGTTCCTGGTGTTTACCGGAGTTAAAATGGTGCTGCAGAAAGACGAGAGCGTTGCCCCCGATAAAAACCCACTGGTGCGGTTATTTAAGCGACTCTTCCCTGTAAGCGAGAAAATGCACGGCGACAAATTCTTTGTAAAGCTAAATGCAAAGACGGTAGCTACTCCCCTATTTATTGTGCTGCTGGTGGTAGAGTTTACCGACTTGATTTTTGCAGTGGACTCTATTCCGGCCATTTTGGCCATATCGAGCGATTCATTCATTATTTTCACCTCCAACGTGTTTGCCATCCTCGGATTACGGGCGCTATACTTTGCGCTATCCGGAATAACCCAAATGTTTCACTACCTGAAATATGGGCTGTCGGCCATTCTTGTATTTGTTGGGGCCAAAATGTTGATCGTAGATTTGTATAAAATACCAATCATGTATTCGCTATTTACCATCATGGGTATACTGACGCTTGCCATAGCACTCTCCTATATTTTTCCGAAGAAAGAAGTTGAGCTGGAATCGCTAAAATCGTAATGCATCAAAAATTAGAAGATCAGCAATAACCCGATGGTTGTTGCTGCTCTTTTTTTATACCCAAATGCCCTCCTAATAACAGTACAGGAGAAAATAGACGGCAATAGCGTCGCCTAAATCTCCGCAAATAGACCTGGCAACTTGGGTAGTGAAGCATTATGCTCGGTAAGAGCCATATATCGCCTCACAAACGAGACAGGCCCTTGCTTAACACAGTCCTGAAGGGCCTCCCTCCCTTCAAGTTGCTCAATATGATAGGCCATAAACAGACCCGTAATGCACATATACTTCGACCAATACTTGCCATAGGTTCCCTCCTTTATGGCCGTTAATCGCTCCTCATGCGGCCGGTTTTTATCGAAGAAAATGGCCGCCTTAGAAGCCATGAAAGCAAAGGCCATAATTTCATTGTTGCGGATGAATTCACGCGAAGGATATTGCTTGCCAATAAACTCACCATCGGCGACAAAGTGGGCGACTCCCTCATTGAGAATGATTAGCAACGCCTCGTAGGTGATAGAGTCGCCCTCAATATCCTGCCAATGGGTTTTCCTGAAATCTTCGAGTTGGGCATGAAAAAGTTCGTGCGATAAAACATTGGAAAAGGTGGTTAACCGCTCCCTTAGAGTATTCCCGTAGGTTATACAAACATTCGTTACATTGAATAAAACAGTAGGAGTGCCACTCTCAGCCATGGAGTATTTGCCATTGTTAATGGTATAGGAGATACACATGGCATCGCCCCACTCCCATCCCACCGTTGTAAAATACACCTCATAGCTGCGTGGCGAAGTATAACCAGCAGGAAAGTAAGAGCCAATACGATTATAAACCTCGGTAGAGAAACCCCTACTATTAATTGCTTTCATAAATGCAGCAATTGAATCGCGCTGCTTATAGGCCAATGGCAAAACATACTGGGCTCCCGCAATAGTGTCGCGAGGGTTGAAGGAAAGCAATGCTGCCCGAAGGGACATGGCATCGGGAATATTTGAGAGTAAGGCTTCCCCTGCCAGCTGGTGTGCCGGAAGCGTGCAAAGGTTTTCAACGCTATAGTGTGGATTTCCGCGGCCAAACCACACCATCATGGAATCAACGGCTTCGGTATGCAGAATGAGGCGAGGCTGAGCGTTTCCTCCCATGGAAAGCATTAGCAGGAGAATAAGCGAGATACGTGTTTTCATACAGCTGATTAAATGGATTTACTGCGAAAAAAAACGCAGCCACTATCCAATGGCTGCATCTCCCAACTAAAAAAACGCGTAGATGGCATGTAAGGCAAGCCTTTCATGGTTACTCATACTTAATGCTTATCACCGGATTTTGACTGGCTGCGCGATAGCTTTGGTAGGAAACCGTAAGGAAGGCTATAACAAAAACAAATGCAGCAACGGCAGCGAAAACCCACCAAGGCATTGGAATCCTATAGGCAAAACCCTGAAGCCACCCCTTCATAAAATACCAAGCCAATGGCAGCGCAATGATATTTGATAGGAGCACCCACTTGGTAAAATCGTAGGAGAAGAGGCTAACGAGGCTTGTTACCGATGCGCCCATAATCTTCCGAACGCCAATTTCTTTAGTGCGCTCCTCGGCCATGAATGAAGCCAATCCAATGAGCCCTAGCGAAGAGATAATTAAGGCCAACACTGAGAAGTATAGAAGGATGGTCATGGATTTCTGGTCGCCTTTATACATATAGCTAAGGTAGTCGTCAACAAAAATGCTGTTTACTGGAAAATCAGGATTATTAAGGCTGCAAACTCGCTGGATAGTAGCATTCGCCTTGCCCTTATTGTTGGGATTAACCCGAACAAACATATAGTCCAACGATCCTCCTGAACTATACATCATGAGCGGACCTATCTTATTACTAATATGGGTAAAGTTAAAATCCTTAACAACCCCAACAATATGATAATTCGTACCATTATTTTTAATAATCATACCAATAACCGATCCCTTCGATACCATTTTGGCAAATGTTTGGTTGATCACAATGGCAGTTGAATCGGACTTTTCAAACTCTTCCGAAAAATAGCGTCCCTCTGCCATTTGAATCTTAAAGGTCTTTAGAAAATTATAGTCACCTATTGTATAGCTCACAAGCGGATTATAGTTTGGATCCTTTCCCTCCCACTCATTTCCCCAACCATTATAGTATACGTTACAAGGCATATGAGCGCCATAGGAAACAGACTGAATAGAAGGGTCCTCCAGTAATTGCTGGCGAATAACATCATGCTTTTCACGAAAAGTTCCAGTTAATGGGACAGAAACAACATTATGAATATCCATTCCCATATCCATCTTTTGTAAATACCGTATTTGGAGACTTACAACCAGCGTACACACTACCAAGGCAATGGAGAGGGAATATTGCAGCACAACCAACACCTCACGAAACCGGGCGCCACCCTTTCCTCTGGATGTATTCCCTTTTAGCACATTAATGGGTCGGAACTTGGTGAGGTAAAAGGCAGGATATGCACCAGATAGAATACCTGTAACCAACGTAACACCAACGATGAGTAACCAGAACTGCACACTAGAGTAGTCGAACTGAAGGTTACGATCCATCATTGAGTTAAAGTAAGGCAATAGCAGCTTGGCAAATATTAGCGCAAAATTCATCGATATAAAGGTTACTAACAGCGATTCGCCCATAAACTGTGCAATCAAACGACCACGCGATGCTCCAACCGTTTTCTTTAGCCCAATCTCCTTTGCTCGCTTGGCTGCACGTGCCGTGGAAAGGTTCATAAAGTTGAAGCACGCAATGAGCAAAATGAAGATGGCTATGATGGAAAACAACTTCACTTGCTTCATGACTTTCTCGGAGCCATCAAAAAAATAAAGATGCACCTTCGATACTGGGAAAAGGAAAAGCGAACGCAATGAATCTGTCTTTTCTACATGATTAACAAAAAAGTTGTTTAACTTCTTGTTAAGAGAATCAACGTTGACACCTTCGTTGACCTCGGCAAAGCCAAAGTAACTATGGTTTCCCCAAGAGGTTCTTAAGCCTTCATTATCCATTCGTAGCAATTCAAACGGTACAAGGCACGAAAACTTAAGAATGGTATTCTCCGCTGGGTTTTCCATAATCCCGGTAACCTTTAGCGCTGTTTTATTGTCGATAGTAAGAATCTTACCTATTGGATCATCATTCTCAAACATCACCTTAGCCATCTTTTCGGAAAGCACAATGGATCTGGGATCATTTAAGGCTGTAGTAGCATCGCCACGTAGCAGCTTAATAGAAAAGAGTTTCAGAAAGTTTGGATCAACATGGTTGATGTGAATATTCTGCTCAAATCCATCACACTTCTTCAAAACCGACTGCCCCCAAGTATTAACATTTGCCGCCATTTTTACCTCCGGATACTTCTCCTTGAGCACATCAATAAGTGGCCCTGGAAGGTTGGGCATTGGGTGCTTTGCACCATCCCACGTTTGGCGACAAACTACCTGGTAAAGATTATTGGTATTTGGGTAGAACTTATCCCAGCTCAACTCGAAGCTAACCCATAGCAGCAATAGAATGGTAACCGCCATTCCAAATGCTAAACCAAAGATGTTGATAAAGCTGTAGCCCTTGCTCCTGATGAGGTTGCGGTAGGCAATTTTAAGGTTGGTGAGTATCATGCTTCTAGTATTAAAGTATATTTCTTCCTTTTTCAAACTAAAGTATTTCAATAGTTATACCGAAAGAAGATTACTGCTGATAATCTAACTATTAGATAAAGGTTTGGTTAACTTAATCTCGAAAGATGTTCCGAAATCATCCACCGTATGTGCTAGAATGAGACAAGGGAGCTATATTTACCGAGACAATGAGGCAATGAGACAATGTGCCAATGTGCCAATTCTCAATGAGTCAATAAGACAATGAAAAGAAACACGGAGGCACTGAGAACACAGAGATTGATAATTATGTGAAGCAATTTTACAATAACATGTAACCCATCATTACTTTATGCAGATTCCGTCTAACTACAGTTTAACTTCTGTATAACTTCTGCTCATACACAAAATAGTATTATACTGCTCAATTCACATGGACAAGCAAGATACCATCCTCATAGTCGACGATAACAAGAGCGTGCTAAGCTCGCTGGAACTCTTCCTAAAACGTAAGATTGATAAGGTAATTACCTGCAGCAATCCCAACCAGATTCCCTCGCTGCTAAGGGAGGAGAGAATAGACCTTGTACTGCTCGATATGAACTTCACCGCTGGCATCAACAGCGGCAATGAGGGGATTTTCTGGATGCGAGAAATCCTCAAAGCCGACCCTCAAATGGTTGTTGTTCTGATTACGGCCTACGGCGATGTGGAACTGGCCGTAAACGCCATGAAGGAGGGCGCCACCGACTTTGTGCTAAAACCGTGGGACAACCAAAAGCTGCTGGCCACCATCCAAAGCGGCCTTGCGCTGCGTAAGGCCAAGCGCGAACTTAAAGAGGTAAAGCAACAGCAGCTACAACTTCAGCAAGACTTCTCGTCAACCTTGGGTGAATTCCTTGGCAAATCTCCGTCCATGGAAGCGGTATTCAAAAGCATACAAAAAGTGGCCAAGACCGATGCCAGCATTCTGATTCTTGGTGAAAATGGAACCGGAAAGGAGCTGGTTGCACGCGAAATCCATCGCCTGTCCGATCGTGCCAACAAGATATTTCTCTCCGTAGACCTTGGCTCCATTAGCGAAACGCTGTTCGAAAGCGAGCTGTTTGGCCACACCAAGGGTGCCTTTACCGATGCCAAGGAGGATAGAGCCGGACGGTTCCAAACCGCTTCGGGCGGAACGCTCTTCCTCGACGAAATTGGAAACCTCTCGCTGCCAATGCAGGCAAAGCTACTCACCGCCATTCAGAACCGGGAGATCACCCCCTTGGGTGCAAGCAAACCTATAGCCGTGGACATCCGCCTCCTTTGCGCTACCAACAAAAACATTAAAGAGTTAGTGAAGGAGGGATCATTTCGGGAAGATCTCCTCTACCGCATAAATACCATTGAAATAGACCTTCCTCCGCTCCGCGATAGGGGAAGCGATATTCTACTTATTGCAAAACATTACCTCAAGCAGTTTGCCGATAAATACGATAAATCGAAGCTTACGCTAAGCAGTAAAGCGGCAGAGAAGATTCTGGAATACAAATGGCCCGGCAACGTGCGGGAGCTAAAGCACGCCATGGAACGGGCGGTGATAATGTGCGAAGGAGATTGCCTAGAACCAGAGGAGTTCTTTAGCCATAGCTCGCAACCCAAAATTGAGCTGGGCTCCTCGCCTCTCAGCCTCGACGATGCAGAGCGAATACTTATTGAGGCTTCAATTAAACGCCACAAGGGAAACATCTCCAAAGTGGCAAAGGAGTTAAACATTGGACGACAAACGATCTATAGAAAGATTGAGAAGTATGGATTATAATTAATGTGACAATACGACAATTGGGCAATATGCCAATGAAAAAAAAGAACTACGAAGACAATAAGGCAATGAAAAAATAACCACAGAGACACAGAGAACACAGAGGTTGCTAATTCTGTCTCTTTTCAAAAAATTTCTTCTGAAAAAAATTAGTTTACGAAAAGTCAGGATGCGACTAGTATATCGCTGCGCAGTAGTTGCGCCCGGCCTAGCCACCTTCCAACCTTCACAAAAAAAGCGAGGCAAGAACAATGCCCACATCTCCTTTAAACCAGCAGAGTAAACAAAAGGAAACCCCATGCCGAAGCATGGGGAACCGATACTCCGAAAAGGGAGAGTATGAGGATGGCTACGACTGCCTCTGTACTAACGTATGTGCTGTATTGTTTTAAGATGCTATCATTTCCAACCTATCTCAAACTCCACCCGCCTATTCTTCTCCCTTCCTTCAGGCGTATCGTTGGTGTCTATAGGATTGTTGGTTCCATAACCAACCGATGAAAGGCGGCTTTTAGCAACACCATTGGATACAAGATATTGCTGAACAGAATCGGCTCGTTTTTCGGACAGTGCTTGGTTAAACTCTTCGTTTCCTTCATTATCGGTATAACCGGCTATTTTTGCAACGCAATCGGGCTGTAAATGCATAAATTCGACTAATTGATCGAGGTATAGTTTCGAATTCTGGGTAAGCTTATCGGTATTAAACTCGAACTCGATTCGTTGCAGTATGGTTAATTTCTTTTTAATAGAAACGCCCTGCTGCATTAACCAATTAACCTCTGCAAGCGAGTAAACCCTTTGAGGGTTGTAATTTACGGGATGATTTACGATTTCTTTATTTCCATTGGTAAAACCTAGTTCTATGGGTTCGGGCACGTTAGCTATATCATCTTTACCTTCAATCACGGGTATAGGCTTAATAGTATCCGTTTGAACCACTACTGCTTTCGATTTTTGTACCGAATCGTTGGTTACTACTGGTATCGTTAAGGTATCCTTACTAATTGGTGATGGCTCCGGTTTATTTATTGTTGAAACAGGAATAACGTTGGGCGTTACCGTGTTAACGAGTGTTGCTTGTGAACGTTTTCGGCCGCTACCAAGATTAATGGTAACACCAAACTCCATTCCATAGGCGTTTGCATTTATCTTATCGCCCCTGCCCATGAGGGTATTCAATGTTCGGTTGGCATTGGCAACTACCATGGTATTGCTTGCATTATATGCCGAGCTATTCGTTAAACCCAAGCAGGTTTTAAACCCACCAAACAATGCCCACCTAGGTGACATTTTGTATTTGACCCCAAGAGAGGCAATAATGCCACTGCTGCTTGTAAGTTTCAGCGATTCTTTATCGGATAACGATTTGTTTGTTGGATAGAAATATTGCGAACCATCTACGTCTACATTGTTTATCAATACATTAAATCGGGGGTAATATCCCTGCCGAGACAACATAACGTTAGACTCATACTCGCTGGACATTACAAAAGAAAGAAAATAACCAACGTTGGCATAAACAACAAACCGCTTCGACAAAGAATAATCGAAACGCAACTGTAGGGGCATGGATAAGTAGGCTACCTTTTGCTTTTCTGTAATATTCCCTTGTTCAAAAACATGCACCAAGTCGCCAGCCGCATCGGTTGTCCAAGCAGAGTCGTTATAAGCCAGGCTGCGCTGTGAGTTGTAAATGCTGTAATTGGCTCCGAGCGATAACCCCATCTTTAGCTTACCCGTGTTTTTGAAGTAATACGCAAGATCGACGCCACCGCTAAACCCGAAACGGCCTTTTTCCTCGCTGCTATACGTATCGCTTTTAAGCTGTGTGAGCATTGGCGAGAGATGTACGCTTAGTTTCCAATTTGAGGAGCTGTCGAAAGAGGAAATATTGTTTTCTTGTCCGTTTAAAACTTCAAAACCGGAAGCAAGAAATAAAACCAATAGGCAAATAACAATTTGTTTCACTAGTGTTTATTTTAGCAGGCAAAAAAATTTGCCATTAATACATACTTGTTAATAATAAGGCACAAAGACGATCAATTCTTCACAATCCGTTGCATATTTCTAAAGCCATTCATGCTAATTTCCACCAGATACTGGCCGGTAATCAAGCCATTCGCACTAACCTCAAATGTGGCAGACTGGGTAGATTTGTTGAATTGATACTGTTTTAATGCTAACCCACTCGTACTATAGATTTTTACGGTTAGCATACCATTATCAGGGTGAATAAGGTTTACACTAAACGTACCGCTGGTGACGGTTGGGTAAACCATTGCAGAGGCTGTGCCTGCCGTAGCCACTAAATTACCTGATTGTGCCTGGCATCCATTGATATCGGTTATTTGCACCATGTATTGCCCGGCTAAACTAGCACCCGTTAGTTTCAGAAATTGCTGGTTACTTTCGATATCCGTAGGCATATTGCTACCATCGGCCATAGTCCATAAATAACTCATATAGGTTTTGGCCGAGTTATCCACTATGAGCAACGACAATAAGCCCTGGTCTTTCTTTTCGAAGACAACAGGGGGAACCACTGTATACAATTGGGCTACATAGGTATCCGATGTAACTTGGCAGCCAGTAGCATCATTTATTACCTTCACCGAATAATTGCCCTCGCCATTTGTGGGTATCTGGTATTGGCTGGTGGTTTCTCCGTATATGGCATTGCCACCCAAATGCCATTGATATGCAAGTGAATTGTCATAATCGGTAATAGACAGAAAACCGTTAGGACAAAGTGATGTCTTGCCATTTTCGGCCGTAATCACTGGTTTTGAAGGAAAAGCATCGGTACTAAATGTTTTTGCGGTAAGTATTACTTCACTGCCAGAAGCATCACTAAATGAGCCTGCTTTAACAGCAATATAGTACGATATGCCACATTTAAACCCTGCCGTAATGGTAAGCTGCAACAAGCTACCCGATGTAATGTCGGGCGAAGTAAACGCCACAGCGACACCATTGGCATCGCCTTCGCGCAGGATAACAGCATCCGTAATGCTAGCGAACGTCATTTCTACCGCTTTGCTAAAAGATATCCCTATGGCAGAGTTTATATGTATGGGCGAATTGCTCACTAATGTTGGAAAGGTAACTACGGGAATTTCCCCGGGAGTAATAGTCATAATGGAACCCACATAAGCCAAGTTGTAGTTCGAATTCAATGCAACCGTGCCTTGTTGGATTGCATATGCTCCAACGTCTTCGCCCAAAATTCTGTTTAACGAACCGCTGAAAGCATCCGCACCAACCAATGATCCGCTGGTTATTTGGTATGTTAACGCAGGGTCGG
>NZ_FMYP01000004.1:50008-89115 GCF_900096565.1 Williamwhitmania taraxaci | reverse complement strand
CGGTGTTGCCATCGGCACTTAATGAAACGGATCCGCCCTGTTGTGCACGTCCTAAATTCCCAGTCCCGACCAATTTGCTGCCCTGTTGTGTCCATGCGCCACCGCTACGGGTATAAACCCAAACTGCACCCATACCTGTGTTATCACCTTTTCCACCAACAATTGCGGTGTTGCCATCGGCACTTATTGAAACAGAATGGCCTTGTTGGGTATCTCCAATATTTCCAGACCCGACCAATTTACTGCCCTGTTGTATCCAGCTACCGCCGCTACGGATATAAATCCAAGCTGCGCCAATTTCTGAATTATCAAAAAATCCTCCAACAATTGCGGTGTTGCCATCGGCACTTAACGAAACTGAAGTACCTTGCATTGCACTTCCGATATCCCCTGTTCCAACCAATTTACTACCCTGTTGTGTCCAAGTGTTACCGCTACGGGTAAAAATCCATGCCGCTCCCTTTCTTGAATTATCACAAGGCCCTCCAACCATTACGGTATTGCCATCGGCGCTTATTGAAACAGAAAAACCTTGCACAGCACTTCCAATATTCCCAGACCCGACCAATTTACTGCCCTGTTGTATCCAGCTACCGCCGCTACGGATATAAATCCATGCTGCTCCAATATGTGAATTATCAGAAAAACCTCCAACAATTGCAGTGTTGCCATCGGCACTTATTGAAACAGAATAACCTAGTTGTGCATCTGTATTTCCGGTTCCGACTAATTTATTGCCTTGTTGTGCCGTGGGCGCAATAGAGGCAATAACTGTAAAAGTGCCAATGCTGGTAGCTGTGCCTATAGTTATAGTGCCAGAGGTTGCTCCCGGCATAACCATTCCAGTTAAAGTACTACCATTGTTAGCTACCACTATAGCTGGTACGCCGCCAATGGTGAAGGTGGTAGGGTTTTGTAAATAAGCACCACTTATGGTTACCAGTGTGCCTACGGTGCCTGAGGCTGGTGTAAAGGAGGTAATGGTGGGTGGGTGGGTTTCATACGCACCAATATCGATAGTACTAGCACCAATACGTGGGTTGCCAGCAAGGTCGGTAGTTATGGCGTTTGTAGCATTGCTGCCTAAATTAATACAATTGGCGCCACCACCTGCGGTGTTGTTAAGGGTTAAATCGTCGTCGGCAGTACCCCAAATATTGTCGGTGCCTCTGCCTTCATTTATGCCATTAAAGGGCGATACCGATAAATCTTGGTTATTGCTATGTGAAGCACTACCCCAACCAACCGTTGCCAGGCCGTTTATGGCACAATTTGTAACACTCGTAACCGAGATGAGTATAATGGCATTACTGTTATTATTATTCCATATCAAGCAGTTACTAAAAACACCGCCACCATACGAAGCCAAACCTGCACAGCCAAAACTTGCAGTATTTCCAGCAACTGTACAGTTAATAAATGTCCCATTGGTTGTATAAAGTCCTCCAAATTGGTTAGCGCTATTTCCTACTAGTAAGCAATTGGTAAAAACACCTCCATTATCAGCCCATACACCACCACCAGAAGATGCATTGTTTTTGGTTATTGTGCAGTTCGTAAATACGCCCCCATTTAAAGTAAAAACACCCCCACCTTCATTAGCCGTATTTTGAGTAATACTGCATTTATTTACGTTTAGTGTGCCATTAGTTATTTTTGAATAGATTCCGCCACCACCAAAATCATTCATATAATTAGTAGAAACATTCCCAATAATGGTGCAACTATTTAACACTAAGTTCCCATTAGTCAAATCGGCATAAATACCACCTCCACTTTCGGTTGTCTTGCCATTTTTAATGGTCAAGCCATTCAAGGTAATGGTGTAAGCCGTTTGCCCTGTAATGTTAATTACCCTGCAAACATTGTTTCCACTAATAACAGGGTTTGAGCCTGTGCCATCGATGGTAAAAGATTTGGCTGTATTAATGGGCAATTCGGTTGCTAAAGCAATGGTAATATTTGGGTTAAAGGTTATGGTTCCGTTAGCCGGTACATCTAAAATAGCTTGGCGCAGCGAACCGGCGCCAGCATCGGCAGTTGAAGTAACTACAATTTGGCTCCAAGCCATTTGCGTATGTGCCATAAAGGCCATCGCAGCAATTAAAATAAAACGTTTCATAAATAGCAATCTAATTTGGCGCAAATAAAGAAATAATCTTGGAAAAAAAGCGTTTTCAGCACCTCACAAAAACTCACAAGGGTAAGCTGGACGCTGAAATTAAGGTATTCGATTATAACTGTGTTAGCACAAAACTGAAATTATCTTCGCGAGCGAGGTTCATTTTTTGGCGGATACGGCTTCGCATTACCTCAATGCTTCGAGCCGATTTTTGGGTAATCATGGCAATTTCTTTTGTGTTGAGGTTGAGTTTTAAAAAAGCACAAAGCTGTATTTCGTTTTGTGTAAGGTCGGGGTATTGAGTAATTAATGCTTTATAAAAATCAGGGTGCGATTCGTTGAAACGGAACTCGAATTCTTTCCATTCTATTGCATTCATATATCCTTTTGTCTCTACCCCTACCGATAAATATTCCTTATCAATAGAATGAATTTGCTTATATTCTTCAATTTTTGCTTTAATGGCAGCAATAGTTTCGTCTTTAGCCGATAATTGAATAGACTGATAAGCCACTTGCTCGTTTTTGTGTGCCAACTCTATCTCTAGTTGACATTTCACTAGTTTAGCACAAATTAATTCCTCCATGGCTTGAACATACTGCCGATTAAGCGCATATGTGAAGAATATAAATTCCAGCAACAAACCTACTTCATAGAAAACATAATCGTACTTGATATAAAAAAAGTCCTTAAAAAGGCTACAGAAGCCCCCAAGAATCATCATTACCGACCCCACCATGATAATGTGTACAAACCAGTTCGATCCTTTTCGGAAATACAGGTATCCTGCAAATGCAACAAAACCATTCATTATGTTGAATAATTTCGATACGGTTATGAAAATATCAACCCTATAAAAAAGAGTACTGGCTACAAGCAAATTCAAAAACAAAACAGTGATGCTATACGGAAGAAAATATTTTCGGTCAATTTGGGTTGTGTAAGTAGTGCAATGGTTTAAAAACACGTGCCGGAGAAACATAATGTAAAAGAACAAGCCTATCAATTGAAAGGAATACAAACCCAAATTCAACCTGTAATTAAAGGAGAAGAGGAGCATTTCGCTGTAGTTAAATGCAAATAACAGAAACAGCGAATTCATAAAAACATATAAAATGTAATACAGGTATATTCGTTTTTTAACAATGAAAAACAGCAGTAAATTATAGAGCAGCATCAGCCAAAAACTCCCTTGGAAAAAGCCTTGGAATAAATCAAATTTTCGCTGTTGCCCAACAAATTCGCTACTAGGTATTAATTCTAAATTTTGCACTAATAACGTGGCCATCGTTCGGTTTTGAACTTTCACCAGGTACCCTTTTCTATTGTAAGGAAGTAACAAATTTGAACCAAACAATTTCTTTTTGCATCCCTCTACAAACAGTCCGCCACAACCAACTAAAGAATCGGTAGGGTATAAATAAATCTGGATGAGTGAAAGGTTTTTATGAAAGGTTAATACGTATTCGTTTTCGCTAAAATCTTTTTTGGGTAGAACATAAAGCCAATAGGTACCTATCGCGCTAATGGATTCGTTAATGTTACTATCGCACAGTATAAACTGGTTATTGTCAGCATCGAGTATAGCCTTAATGGTTCCTGTATCCATTGTATCCGATACATCGTGGAACAAGGAAATTTGATAATTATTACTTTGCGCTTGGGGAGCAGCCAAGCAAGTAACACTTAAAAAGTTTGTTAGAATTAAAACTGCAATTGCTAAGTTAAACTTCATTGTGTTTAATTCGTTGGCTAATACATTCTATTGCAATGCAAATATATACATTTGGTCGGGTAAAAGTAACAACCCCTTCGAACAAATATAGTACCTCGGCCTAAGGGGCTAAGGCTGTGCAGGCTATGTACATCAAGCCATTATGGTTCAACGCACTGGATATCCGAAACTTATTGCCAATAGAATTTAACTTCAACATTAGGATTGTTGTAGGTTTCTAAAAGCAAAATACCGAGAGACGTTATTCCCAATAATATCATCCATCTCAAAAAAGAGTAAACAAAAGGAAACCCCATGCCGAAGCATGGGGAACCGATACTCCGAAAAGGGAGAGTATGAGGATGGCTACTCGTTGGCGATTTGCTAATTGTATACGATATATTGGTGTCGTAATAGAGCAGACATAAAATACGCCCATTGATTATTTATACCTTTTACAATAATCCTTACACAAAAAACTGGGGTTCTTTTCTTACTGAGAAGTTGAGAAACAGGTTTTCTTTAATTGGCTCCAACAACGGGTGATTTAATGTGAGCGCACCTTGAGGGCACTGTTTTACACAGGCACAGCAAAGTGTACACAATTCTCCGTTTGGTATAACTGTTTGGCTAATGGTTATGGCACTTGTGGGGCAAGCATCAATACATATTCCACACAAAATGCATAGGTCGTTATTAACTATTGGTTGGATGGTTGCTGGAAACTGCCTGCGCTCTTTGTAGGGATAGCTGCCGGGTATAAAAGGTTCGGCTGGCTTACATTCAATAGGTGCATTGGTTGTTTTTTCGATTATCATTTGCGCAAAAACCTTACACTTTTCAATATCCTGCTTATCGGGTCGGTTTTGTGCAATTGGTTTTAAACGTGTGGAGTATGAATGTTCGCCGATAAATGCAGCGCCAGCAATGACAGAGAATCCACTGCTGCTCACAATTTCTTTAAGTTCGAGAAGAGCGTCATCAAAGTGTCGATTGCCATACACCACTACAATTACTACAGGCGAATTATTGGATCGAAGCTGTTTTAGTGATTCTATGGCGGTTAGGGGTAATCGTCCGCCATACACAGGCATACCAATAATAGTGAGGCAGCTGCTGCTTGAATCGATGGCTGTTGTGATTCTATTTTTGGCGATATTGATTTCTGAAACTAGCTTTAATCCGAGGTTCTGACCAATTTCTCTTACAATTGTTTGTGTTGTGCCAGTAGGCGAATAGTATATCAGCCTTAAACTTTCCATTGTTATACGTTTGAAATTTTGCACGTTTTATTACACAGCTGCTGCTCGGAGTTTACGGAATGTCTGCGTTTCAGGTATGTATAAACCAAACTTTAGCTCTGTTTTATTTGAGTACGAAGGTATACATAATGTTGAAATGGGGTGCCGGGGGAGTAAACATTTTTACTAGCCGTATAAAGTTATTGGTTCGCAAACCAAATGCACTGGGGGGTAATGCCAACTATTTCCAACAAAAAAAGTCACAAAGAAACTTTTCAATTTCTTTGTGACTTTTTCTGTTAAAGGAATTATTCGTAATCCTAAGGCACTATCTATATTGTAAACAACAAACCTTAATGATAATTACTTTACTGTTGTGTTTTGTAATAACCCTGCCAGGGCTGATCTTCCCTAAACCTTAACCATACTTTCATAAAACCCAACGAAACCCTGGCAGGGTGTAACAATCGAAACCTAAAAACCTTAAATTTAATTCTTGTGCGATTTTATCTCTTTTTCGTACTCTTCAAATTTTGTTTTGCTTTTTTTAGCAAATTCAGAAACTTCATCCTTTACTTTTTCAAATTTATCGGATATGGTCTCAACAAAATCATCGAATTTATCGTGTAGAGCATCAATCTCATCCTCGCCCTTCCGAATAATTTTTTTTCGAGTATCAGATCCTTTGGCTGGTGCAAACAAAATACCAAGTGCCGCACCTGCCGCTACACCGGCTAAAACACCAAGTAGTATATTTCTTGATTTCATAATTAAATATTTAAATGGTTACAACAAAATGACCAAAAGCAAAATGATAATTATGATTGCGCCTACCGAAAGATACACACCATCACCCATTTCGCTGAGTTGCTTCTTAATGGAGCGAACTTCTTTACGCAGACTTTTCTTTTCCGACGATTTTAGTGTGGACTTGTCCATTGCCTTTATTTCGTCGAGCCTTAGCATTAAGGTTTTAGCCTCTGCCGATTCTACAGGTTTCAACGCAACTGCAGTAGTTGGCGTTGTTGCTGTTGCTGCAGCAGATTGGTAGGGTTGAAATGACAACAACAAGGTAGTGGTCATCAACAGAAGTGCTATTTTTTTCATGATATTGGAGTTTTACCTTGGATTAATCGAAGTACAACTGCAATGATTGCAATAACAAGAAGAATGTGAATAAGACCTCCAGCGCTGTAGCCAATAAAACCAATTGCCCAAGCAATAAGCAGAATAACTGCTATGACATAAAGTAGATTTCCCATAATTTTAAAGTTTAAATTAGTTTGAAGTTTATATATTCGAGTTAATTAAATTTTCATTTTTATTCGAGACTTAAAGCAAAGTGCCTAATTGTATTGAGACAGTATTGCATTGTCATATTGCAATATAAATGCGTAACGTTAATCTAAAAAAAATACTGTGTGGGATTTAGACAAGTCGATGGTAGATCCCACACAGTAAAAATCTATTCGTTTTTTTGCAATCTAATATTATGAATAACGTATAATTGATTATCGAATAGAATATCGTTTTGTATTCGTTACTTTAAAACCTAAATCCAATTGTAGCTTGGTACCATACATTCTTGTATCGTGGAGTGGTAGAAGTGCCATCACCGTTGTTGTTGTAAAGATCCCAACCAGCTCGTGCTCCAATAACAATAGTTTCAAAATTTAGATCAAGACCACCTAAGAAACACAAGGTGTTTTTTCGGATATTATCATTTTCAATATCATTTTCGTTGGATGATGATGTACTCCCCGAAAATTCAACTTTCTCCTTAATCAAATAGGAATATTGAGGACCAGCTAATATTGTTACCATTGGGATTGGTTTCAATGCTACTAATAAAGGAACATCAATGTAGTTTAATGTCCTAGTAAACTTGTAATCACTTCCCAGAATCTTCCCTGTTGCCTGAAATCCTTTTTGTGAGAATAACACCTCAGGTTGAACTCCTAAAAATGATCCAATTGGGATAGAAAAGAAAGCTCCTGCTACAAATCCAAACTTGGAATCAGCATCAAATTCCTCACCCTTAGTGTCGTAAACATTCGATAAGTTTGTTCCTATTTTTAATCCAAAATGTAATTCATCTTGTGCTTTAAGGGTTCCACCTATTACGGTAGCTACCACGAATAATAGAATTGTTTTTTTCATGACTTCTAGTTTTGTGTTAAATTTGAACTTATTCTTGTGAGATTATTTTTTATTATCTTTCACTAAATCACTGATTGCTTTGCCTAACTCATCCATATCGTGATTAAATTCAGTCTTGAATGAATCCCATTTATCTTTTCCTTCTTCTTTGTAATCATCCATTTTCTTTTTCATGTCGCTGTTTTTTTGCTCTAACTCAGCCAACTTTTTCTCGTATTGTGCTCTGTTTTCTTTCTTTTCTTTTGAAATTCTAGCCTTGAATTCAGCCATGCTTTTCTCACGAGCGATAAAATTCTTATCGGATTCCTTCTTAAATTCTTGGTATTCTTTATAAGAATCTTCTCGAGCCTGGTCTAAATCTATTTGGGCATCGTCGGCATCGTTTTGTGCTTCCTGCACCTTATCCTGAGCATTCTCAACTTTTTCGGCTGATGATTGACAGCTGGATAATGTAACGCCGCCTAAAAATGCTGTAACTGCTAGTGCTAAAATTGTCTTTTTCATAAGTTTGGTTGTTAGTGTTTTGTTTGTTATTAATTTAAACAAATGTATGGCTCTTGGATTATGAAAGTGTTACACAATTGTTGAAATCATTTGCATTATTCACGCATTTCAATTGAATAATTCTGAATTAGAGCACCTTAACAAATTCTTGTCAATTGACATCGAGGTCATCTTGGAGGTCTGTTATGATTATCGGTGCCGGTTGCCCCCGCTACGGCCGTTTCGTTGCCAATGACCTTGCTGCCATTGATGCCCGCGTGGTGTAGCCCTCCAGTATCCTTGAGTGTAAGTGTGGTTGTAGCGTGGCCTATCCCAATAACCATTACGCTGCACGTATCTGCCAGTTCGATTATTCCAAACCCAGTTGCCGTCTATCCAGATATACTGATCATTCGGTCGGATTGGTCTAACGTATACTGTTTCTGATGGTACCGTCTCAACATATGCTGGTGCACAGGAGGACGTTAGTAACCCAATTACGCCTAAGGAAGCAATCGCTATCATTTTGTTTAGGTGCTTTCCAAACTTGTATTGAGAATAAAGTCGGGAAACTAGAGATCCAGGATTTGGCTGCAGCTCGACGTTGTATACTTCGTGTGAAATTTTCATGATTTTCATTATGAGTGCATCATTTAATATTGCAAATATGAGGCACTTCATTTATGAAAGCATTACACAAATAATTAAAATCCTTACATCATTCACGTATAGCAAACAAATGAACTGATGTAAAAAGTGAGTTATATGATACTATTGGTATTGAACAGCTCTGGGTTTTTCGATTTCAAAATCTCTAAGGCCAAAATCCGATGTTCTAAACGAGTTAGCTTTAAAAACATCGGGACCTATCCCTGGAATTATTGGGTAGAATGAGAAAGATAACTGAAAGGTGCTAAATACAAGGTTTTCATTTTTAATTAGAACGCCTAGTCCTATGCGAGAATATACTTTACTTCTCCTAAATCCGTTTTTGGTATCGCTTATCATTCCCATTGAATAGGATAGATATGGTCCAAAACGGAATCCGAAAAAATTCCATGGAGCATACGCCTGCGTTTGGAGTGTCATAACGAGCTTCCCTGGACCGGATAATGCAGAACTATTAAAACCATCAAGTCCATAACCATCTTTGAGCGTTAAGCTATCGTTAGAGAACCGATTAGTGCCAATTGTTACTTCTGGTTTTGCAAATTGTCTGAATTTCCACTTGCCAACTTCCATAATTTTTGAGAAGTAGGTTATACTGGTCGAGATTACTCCCTGTTCTGCCTTTGATGCTCGGTAAAATGTTCCGTACTCAAGGTTAGTGCTGAGGTGGCCAAAGGTGTAATAATTTCCAAACGAAATGCGAGCACCAAAGTAAAATCGATTTAAGCTATCTTTTTCCTGATAACCAGCTGTTAGGCTATAAACATTTCCAACCGGGACGTCTTCTGTTACCCCATGCTTAAAAACATAATGGTCTTGAATGTATTTTCGTGTGGAAATACCCATGCTCGCGAGGTATAGATTCTCATCGGAATAGGTATGGTCCAAATCCAAGGTCTCTATTGGTTTTTCAATGTATCGAATTCGTAAGAAACGTATTGTCGAAATAAAATTTGTTGCTCGATCGCTCTCCGAGATACCCTCAAATAACTGGATTGCACTACCTCCCCAGTAATCTTGTGTGTTGTATTTAAGCCTCTGTAAGATGTATAGCGAGTTACTGGTATATATTGAATCGCTGCTGAATTGATGCGCAAAATAAACACCCGCAGCCCACTTTGCCATGGGTGAAAAAAACGGACGGTCGAAGGATAAACTTCTAGAATTATTTGCGCTACCGTTAGTTTCGTACCGTAACGTAGTATTAATATATGTATTCTTAATGTTTGGGATATAATAGTTGGTCTTGAAAGAATTATTGGGTCCAGTATATCTTTGAGTATATGCATTCTGAAATTCGTGACCTGTTCCTAAAAAATTCTTATCGGTAAGGTTTAGCGTTGCGCTTGAAGCGGAAATTGAACCGTCAGGAATAATGCTCCATATGTCTGAAACACGAATATATAGGTCAACTGAATCGGATTTGCTACTGACTAGTTTAGCATTAATCGAGACCTCGTGTATATAGCTTTGCTTCCGAATTAAACGCTCCGATTCTCGAACCAGAAAAGAGTTGAAAGAATCGTTTTTATTTATCAGTAGAAGATTAAGGACAGTTATCCGCCTCGTTTTTACATGCGCTTTATTTGCAATTTTGTAAGCAATAAATTGTGGCGCATCTGAAGTATCGCCAATTGAAAAACCGAATGGATCCAACGTAACAATATTTATCCTCCGAATGATTTTTCCTTCAAATGCGCTATATGATTTTGGTCGCTTCTTGACAATATCACTATTCCTTTTAGTAGTTTTTTTAGTAGGTAATGGCTTAAAAACTAGTCGATATATGAGTTTGGTAAACTTGCTCCGTTTCGAATAGTTTTGAATCTCCTTATAAATTTTAGTTGAATCTGTTTTTATAGGCACTTGTGCAACGACATATTCACTACTCAAGAGTAAAGTA
Organism: Williamwhitmania taraxaci; assembly: GCF_900096565.1. Taxonomy (NCBI): domain Bacteria; kingdom Pseudomonadati; phylum Bacteroidota; class Bacteroidia; order Bacteroidales; family Williamwhitmaniaceae; genus Williamwhitmania; species Williamwhitmania taraxaci. Next base: position 78,823 of record NZ_FMYP01000004.1, on the reverse strand, counting down.
AGAATAAGTATGAGTAGAATCTTGAACCACATTCTCAGTTACTTTGTTTGGACAATGTCTTTTTGCCATTTTAGCTGTCAGTGTCTTTTTGAGCACTAAAATTATAGCGGCCATTTTAATTCCACATATTTGAGATTTTTGTTTGGGTTGCTGTTATTCTTTGGCTTTTTGTTCTGCTTCCTCTTCCTTCTTTTGCTCGGCTGCGTCCTCTTTCTTTTGCTCGGCTGCCTTTGCTTTCTTCTTAAAATAACCTCTTAGAAAGAAATTACTCTTTGCTGCATTCATATTCTCATCCAACCCTTTGCTGCTTTTCTTTAAATTTACAATGGTTTTATTGATGTTGTCGGCCATTGTTGAATCTTGGATTAATTTTCCTAGTATACCACTTCCACTATTTACCTTAATCATGATTTCGGCCAGTTGATCGGAGATTACTTCGGCATTCTCGGCGGTAACTTTTAGGCTCAACATGATCGCATCCGTTTCAGTTGGTTCTACAGAGGAAATAAGTTGTTTGTCTTTCACTACCAATGCATCAGGACTCCCTTGCGATATAACTATTAGGCGGTCGCCAATGATCCCAGAGGAACCAATACCTGCTTTACTATCAGTTTTAATGAATTGCTGAATATCTTTTCGAATGTTCATGGCAACCATTACAGTAGAATCGTTGATTATTAAGATGTTATTTACGGTTCCTACGTTTATTCCTGAGAAGCGTACATTGCTTCCTACTTCCAACCCACTTACATTGTTGAAGGTTGTTGTTAGGGCAAATACAGGATTAAATAGGTTTTTCTGCCTTCCTATCAGAAAGATTGCTATTACAAAAAGCACCAATCCGCCAGCAACAAACAGACCTAATCTTACTTTGAATTTTGGTGTGTTCTTATCCATGATTTTGTTGTTTTAATTTTAAACCCATAAATGTTACTTGAAGAATGATATGATCAACGGATCTGTTGATTTTTCAAACTTATCTAAACTTCCTTCCATGTAAACTGCACCATCCAGCAGCATAATAATACGGTCGGCTGTTGCACGCACACAAGCAATATCGTGCGTAATAATGATGGAAGAGGTTTTGTATCTCTTTTGCACCTCATTGATAAGTGCACTTATTTCGTCGGAAGTTACAGGGTCGAGGCCAGTGGTAGGTTCGTCGTATAGTAGTATTGCTGGGTCTACCACAATGGTTCGGGCAAGGCTAATTCGCTTGCGCATCCCACCCGATAGTTGCGACGGCATTTTATCAATAGCTTCTGATAATCCAACGTTCTCCAATGCTTCCGCTGTTTTGTGCTCGATCTCTTCCTGAGAAATCCCCTTTTTTATTCTTCGTAAAGGGAATTCCAAATTTTGTCTTACCGTCATAGAGTCGTAAAGTGCGCCACTTTGAAAAAGAAAACCAATCTTCTTTCTTAGTTCGCCTAACCCATTGCTGTTTAATAAGCAGACATCTTCTCCCAGAACATTGATTGTTCCCTCCTCTGGTTGCAGAAGGCCAGCAATTAACTTAATGAGGACGGATTTTCCGGAACCTGATTTTCCCAATACAACAAGGTTCTCTCCCTCCATGAGCTTTAATGAAACATCTTTAAGCACCTCTTGGGAGCCAAAACCTTTCCGCAAGTTATTTATCTCAATAACCGGCTGTCTGGATTTTCGGGTTACCGAACCAATTGTTTCTGTTTGGGGCGTGTTCATTATCTTTTACTAGTATTAATTATCGGTATTTGGTGCTACCTTCTGAATCAATGCTTTTAAGCAAAGATACCATTAGTTACAACTAGATTATATTAAATCAGTGATTTGAACCGCAATTAAGTCTATAATAATCACTAACAATGAGGCTAGCACTACCGATGAATTTGCGGCAATACCCACGCTCTCGGTTCCTCGTCCTGCCGTATATCCTTTGTAGCAACCCACTAACCCAATTACTGCTCCAAAAAAGAACGATTTAACAATTGCAGGTATAAGATCTACAAAGCCAACATGGCTAAATGCCTGTGAGAAAAACAGCGAAAAGGTGACATCGCCCTTGATGTTTGCGCCTATCCAACTTCCTAGTATTCCTACCGAATCGGCATAGAGCACAAGTATAGGAATCATAAGGGTTGCAGCCAATACACGCGTAACAACCAAAAAACGCATCGGATTGGTGGCGGATACCTCCATGGCATCAATTTGCTCTGTAACGCGCATTGAGCCTAACTCTGCACCTATTCCCGAACCAATTTTTCCTGCACATATCAAAGCAGTAATAACTGGTCCCATTTCTCTGATAAGCGATATGGTAACCATTCCGGGAAGCATGGAGACTGCACCAAAATTCACAAGAGCTGGCCGTGATTGAATTGTAAGCACTAATCCAATAATGACACCAGTTACGGAAATAAGGGGTAGCGACTTGTACCCAATTTGATAGCACTGGCGCAGGAACTCCTTGAATTCAAAATCCACTGAGAACGTCTCCTTTACAACTCTGGTTGTAAACAAGAGTGCATCGGCCATATTAGTAAAAAAGGTGTTTGCTTCAACAGTCGTTTTTAGTGTTCTCTCACTAATCTTAGTGGAGTGTTTGACTGCGATGTTTTTAACCCTAGTAATTGGTTGCTTTAATTTATTTGGTATTGATTTCATGCGCAGAAAATTTGATTTAGTTGACTGTAGGTCAATTCCCAGATTTCAATCTAGATCCTTTGAGTTTCGCAATTTGGTCCACTCTATATCTTTTCTATAAAGAATTTTCTATCCTAAAAAAAAGTCATAGCTCATCGCTCATCGAATATCGATAACCGATGACAGTAATTATGAGATCGTATTTACAGTGCTTCAATGATTTTGTCCATTTGCTCTTTACTCATTCCCAAAATAACCTGTAACTTTCCACGCATAGCCTCATTTTTTCCTTCGTCAAACATCAAGTCGTTATTTGTAAGAACCGCAATCCTTTGTTTTAGTTTGCCTTTCTGCTCGTTCCAGTTCCCATTTAATTCTGTTGTATTTTTCATTATTGTAGATATTTATTTTTCAGTAAAAGTAGGAACTAATATAAATCACAGTGTTACATAATTCTATAAATATATTGCATAATTCACTCATGATGGTGTTTTTTCCTAAATCTGGATTTCAAGATTAATTTTCTGGCAAAAAGGGTAGGAATGATATACTTTTATTTTTCCCCATTGGAAAAGGAAACTAAAGATCAATCTTTAACCGCAAAAACGAGAATCTACAAGGATTATTTATCTAAAAAAGAGTCGATTACATTCGATCCATATACCAGTTTAACTCTTTTTCCATTTTTTTGAAACGGAATATAGATGAAATAATTTTTTGCAATCGAACGAACGCCGTTTCGCTCTTTACCACATAATCAAATGCACGATGATGCATGCAACTTATTGCCACTTCAATTTTATCCTGAGATGATAGCATCACAACCGGAATATCGGGATTGGCCGCTTTAATTTTGTCGAGGGTATCCAATCCGTTCATCGCAACCTTATCAATACCATCGAGATAATAATCTAAAATAATAACATCTGGATTGTGCGATAAATTCTCCAGACAAAGTTCACCCGTTGCATATGTTTCAACGATAAAATCAGCGCTTCGAAGGAATTCGATTTCCAATAACTTTAAGAACAATGCATCATCGTCTACAAGGAACAGCTTGATTTGTTTTTCGTTTTTCATCGCTAAAAAATTAAAATCATTATTGAATACCCCGCAAATCGGGATTCGCACATTTCGATATCTATATGTAAAATAATCAACCTGTATTGTTTCCTCTCCAAGAGTCAAAATATTCGTTGCATTCTGTCCTCCTGAATGAGTAATTTATCATGAGTTCGCATTTTTAATCAGATTATACTCCTCTCCCAACTCATTGCAGGCTTGTAAACAAACGCTTTCAATCTGCAAAACAAGACTAGGTATTCCCTCAGTCTGCTGCTGAGTGCTTGCAAATTCTTGAACCTTTTTTGCCATGTTCTCATAATCAGCACTAATACCCATTATCGAAAATGAAGGAATCATTTTATGCACGGCCGAGTATAAGGTTTTCCAATCTTTATCCTGTAAGCCTTTTCTCATTGCCGTGATTAAAGGTGGTGTCTGTTCCAGATATAGTGAAATCATTTCCATCATCAACGCTGGATTGGCTTTTGTGCGGCGTGATAAATAATCCAAATCGATGCATCTTTCCCTTTTTTCGGGAATATATTCAGTCTCTTGAGGTGCCGTTGCGACAAGATTCTTTTTAACTATGCTAACTATTTTACTGTATAACAATCGTTCGTCGACGGGTTTTGCGATATAATCGTTCATTCCCACAGCCTTGCACTTGGCTAGGTCCACGGTTGTAACATCAGCTGTAAGGGCGATGATCGGAATGTTAGAATGCATGGTTTTGCGAATGTAATCGGTGGCTTCGAACCCGTTCATCTCGGGCATATGAAGATCCATTAAAATAATATCATATGTTTTAGATTGTAGCATTTCGATAGCGATTTTACCATTGCTGGCAATATCTCGTTCAAAACCAAATTCATCGAGCAATGTTTTCATAAGCAGCTGGTTTAGGGCAATGTCTTCGACCACCAGCACCTTTATGTTTTTAGTTTCTAAGTCAAATTCTTCCATCTCCGTATCTGAAGTTACTTGAGACTTTGTTTTAAGAAAAGTCAACGTAACGCTAAAAGTTGAACCCTCATTAACTTTACTTTTCACACGAATAGTCCCTCCCTGAGGCTCAACTAATTGTTTCACAATGGCAAGACCCAAACCCGTTCCCCCATATAACCTTGAGGTTCCACTGGATGCCTGTTGAAAGTTTTCAAAAATATTGGTGATGTTTTCTGCTGGTATTCCAATTCCTGTATCCGTAATGGCAAATTCAATGGTCACCTTATCTTCCTCTTCATTTAGCACGTGCACAATTACGGTAATCTTGCCCCTTGTGGTAAACTTTACTGCATTGCTTACTAAATTTAGAATTACTTGGTGCAGTCGAACAGGGTCACCCACCACCACCGTTGGGATTCGGCTATCATAATCTAGCACCAACACTAAATTCTTTTCTTGTATTTTTGTTTTAAACAAATGGAGCATGGCCGAAATAGATGTGGCCATTTTAAATGGAACTTGCTCAAAGGTCATCTTACCAGCATCTACTTTTGCCAAATCGAGTATATCGTTAATGAGCACGATTAGGGCATCACCGCTCACTTTTATGGCAGTTAAATACTCCTTCTGCTTTTCAGTCAATTCTGTTTTCAACACAACTTTGGTAAACCCGATAATCGCATTCATTGGAGTGCGAATTTCATGGCTCATATTCGATAGGAACCGTTGCTTTGCTTTTACGGCATCGGTTGCTATTTGAGTGGCATTCTCGGCCTTGATTTTTGCTTCTTCCGCTATCCCGGTAGCCAACTCAGCAAAAACAATTGCCTCAGTCAATTCGGTAGCAATTCTCTTTTGGTCGGTAACATCCCTGGCTACAATAACTACGCCGAGCACGTTCCCCCCGTCGTCCTTGTATACCGATCCGTTGAACAGCACGTCGGTGAGCTTACCATCCTTGTGGCGCAGCGTGAGGGGATAGTCGGCAACCGATCCCTTTGCGAACACTTCTTGGTATACCTCACGTGCCTTTTGAGGTTCGGTGAAGTAATCGAGGAAGTCGGTTCCGGTGAGTTTTTCGCGGCTTATCCCTGTAACATTTGCCAGAGCCTCATTCATATCGGTAATCTTGCCCTCAGTGCTAATAGTAACAAGTGGATCAAGGCTTGCCTCAATTAAACTAAGCGAATACTGTGAAGCTAATTTTGCAGAATAACTTAATGCTTCAAGTTCTTTGTTCGCAATTTCCTGTTTTTCCTTCTCTTTGTTTTGCAGATCAAGTTCTTGATCTGCAATAACTAATTCGGCAGCTCGCTTTTCCTTCTCTTTGCTCTGGAACGCAAGTTCCTTATTGGCAATAACCAATTCGGCGGCACGCTTTTCTTTCTCATCGTTCTGGAAAGCAAGCTCTTTGTTGGCAATTACCAACTCGGCAGCGCGCTTTTCTTTTACTTTATTCTGAAAAGCCAGCTCCTTGTTGGCGATAACCAACTCGGCGGCACGCTTTTCTTTCTCATCATTCTGGAACGCAAGTTCCTTGTTGGCAATAACCAACTCGGCGGCACGCTTTTCCTTTACTTTATTCTGAAAAGCCAGTTCCTTGTTGGCAATTACTAACTCGGCGGCACGCTTTTCTTTCTCATCGTTCTGGAACGCAAGTTCCTTGTTGGCAATTACCAACTCGGCGGCACGCTTTTCTTTCACTTTATTCTGGAATGCAAGCTCATTGTTGGCGATAACCAGCTCGGCAGCACGCTTTTCTTTCTCATTGTTCTGGAACGCAAGTTCCTTGTTGGCGATAACCAACTCGGCGGCACGCTTTTCTTTTTCATCGTTCTGGAACGCAAGTTCCTTGTTGGCGATAACCAACTCGGCGGCACGCTTTTCTTTCTCATCGTTCTGGAAAGCAAGTTCCTTGTTGGCAATAACCAACTCGGCAGCACGCTTTTCTTTCTCATCGTTCTGGAAAGCAAGTTCCTTGTTGACAATGACTAACTCGGCGGCACGCTTTTCCTTTACTTTATTCTGAAAAGCCAGTTCTTTGTTGGCATCGCGTAAATCTTTTGCCCATTTTTGCTCGGCAATATCTCGTACCACGACAACGGCACCAAGTACAATTCCCCTATCATCTTTATAAACCGATCCATTGAACAGCACTTCAGTAAGTTTTCCGTTTTCAGGGCGAAGGGTAAGCGGATAATGTGTTACCGAACCTTTTGCAAACACCTCTTTATAAACCTCTTGAGCCTTTTTGGTTTCGGTAAAATAATAGAAGAAGTCATTACCTATAAAGTTTTCTCGAGGCATCTCTGTCATGTTCGCCATTGCCGCATTCACATCGGTGACTTTACCATCGGTATTGATGATAACCAACGGATCTAAACTGGCTTCTATAAGACTTCTTGCGTTCATTTTATACGATTAAACTATATAGAATCTCCAATTTCCTCAATTGGTCTCCGCCGTTGGTTCTTCATTTGTTTAAAATGAGAAGGCGTTAGTCCAGTGATCTTCTTGAACTGGTTGGATAAATGCGCTACGCTGCTGTAGTTGAGTTTATAGGATATCTCTGTGAGATTTAACTCGTCATACAGGATCAACTCTTTAACCCTTTCCACTTTATGAATAATGACAAATTGCTGAATGGTAATACCCTTAACCTCAGAAAATATATTGGAAAGATGGGTGTAATCGTAGCCTAACTTTTCGCTTAAAAAATCAGAGAAATTTACTTTAATCATTTCATCGGAATGGTAAATCATGCCAATGATTACATTTTTAATCTTTTCGATCAACACAGCTCTCTTGTCGTCCATTAATTCCAGACCGGAATTTAGCAAGGCTTCTTTCAGCATATCATGCTGCTTGGGAGTGAGGTCTTCCATGACATCAACTTCGCCAAGATCGACCACTACATAATGCAATCCTAACTCCTTAAGCACTTCTTTCACCGCCATTATACAACGGTTACTGACCATGTATTTTATGTATAATTTCACGAGAATAGGATTAAGTTAATTCACTCTTCTTCATCCTATTGGTGTAACGGCACCAAATAATGAAAGTTTATTTATCGATAATTTTATACTATGCCCGTAGGTTGCACCTCATCATTCAGGCGGACTCTACTATGCAAAAATCATCAATCACGACGAATTATTTTACTATGCACACACAACAAGCAGCCAGATCGATTTCGTCCGAACCTGATTCGAACAAATATCCGTTAATTATAGTTAGGAAGCGTTACATTCCGTCGGAAAAGAGTTACATAATTCACTGATTTTTCGGAATTTCAATTGGACTGTACCAGCTTTAATCGGGAAGGACAAAGGACGTTTGTGCAATTATATGCCTTATGCCATTATGAAAGTTAAAAAATATCCTTGTGGTTAACCCATGTGGTATACTATTCTAGTGAATAGAAATTTATTTCCAGGCAATCCCGTCATTACCTGAAAACAAATTAATTACGATATCGAATTAGCGCCACTAAACTATTTTAGCGCGAGCATTTTTTATCGTATTGAGTTCTTCTTCTAACTCCTTACATGCTTGTAAACAAACATTTTCAATTTGTAAAACGAGGTCGGGAATTCCTTCAGCCTCAGCCTGTGTGCTAGCATATTCCTGGACATGTCTTGCCATATTTTCAAAATCGACATGAATACCCATCCTAGAAAATGAAGGTATTATCTTGTGCACGGCCGAATACAATGATTTCCAATCCTTATCCTCCAAACTTTGCTTCATGGTACTAATTAAAGGAGGAGTTTGTTCCAAGTAAAGGGAAATCATTTCCATCATCAAGTCAGGATTGGATTTTGTGCGGTGCGATAGATAATTCAAGTCGATACATCGCGGCTTCTTATCTTGACTATCCCCGCTATCCTGAGATCCGCTAATGGTTAACCTTTTCTTAACCAATCCAACAATCTTGCTGTATAACAATCGTTCGTCGATAGGCTTGGCGATGTAGTCGTTCATACCGACGGCCTTGCATTTTTCTAAATCAGCCGTGGTAACATCGGCCGTTAATGCAATGATTGGAATATTAGAATGCAGGGTATTTCGAATGTATTCCGTGGCTTCAAACCCATTCATTTCGGGCATTTGTAGGTCCATCAAAATAACATCGTAGGTTTTAGTTTGCACCTTTTCGATGGCAATTTTACCGTTATCGGCAATATCGCGCTCAAAGCCGTAGTCGTCCAGTACGGTTTTCATGAGCAGTTGGTTTAGGGCAATGTCTTCAACCACCAGCACTTTAATGTTTTTAATATCCTTGTCCAGCTCATCCATTTCCAGATCCAACGCTGCCTCATCTTTTGTTTTTTTAAAGTCTAAGGTAAAGCTAAAGGTAGAGCCTTCATTTATTATGCTTTTTACGCTAATCTTTCCGCCTTGCGGCTCGACGAGTTGCTTAACGATGGAAAGACCTAGTCCCGTACCTCCATATAACCTTGAAGTGCCGCTGGATGCCTGCTGAAAGTTATCAAAAATGGTTCCAATTTTATCTTCCGGTATTCCTATTCCAGTATCAGTTATCGCAAATTCAATGGTTACCATCTCTTCGTCCTCAGTCACCATATGAACGCTAACGGTGACAGTTCCATTTGAGGTAAATTTCACGGCATTGCTCACCAAATTTAGAATAACTTGGTGCAAGCGCACCGAGTCGCCAACCAGCACCTTAGGAATGGTTTCGTCGTAATCGATTATTAACCGTAAATTTTTTTCTTGAATTTTTGTTTCGAACAAATGAAGCATGGCGGAAATAGAGAGCTCCATTTTAAACGGAGTTTGCTCAAATGTCATTTTTCCCGCCTCCACTTTTGCCAGATCGAGAATGTCGTTAATGAGCACGATAAGGGCATCGCCGCTCACCTTTATGGCCGATAAATACTCCTTTTGCTTTATGGTCAAATCTGTTTTCATCAGCACTTTTGTAAAACCGATAATCGCATTCATCGGGGTGCGGATTTCATGGCTCATGTTCGACAAAAATTGCTGTTTTGCTTTTACAGCATCGGTCGCTATTTCGGTGGCACTTTCGGCCTTTCTTTGTGCGTCTTCGGCAATTCCAGTGGCCAACTCGGCAAAAATAATGGCCTCATTCAACTCGGTGGCAATTCTTTTCTGGTCGGTAACATCTCTGGCCACGATTACCACACCCATCACCTTCCCCCCATCGTCCTTATAAACCGATCCATTGAACAGAACATCAGTAAGCTTACCATTCTTGTGGCGAAGGGTAAGCGGATAGTCGGCAACAGAACCCTTAGCAAACACCTCTAGGTAAACTTCCCGGGCCTTTTGTGGTTCGGTAAAGTATTCGAAGAAGTCGGTGCCGGTGAGTTTTTCGCGCGTTATTCCGGTTATTTTTGTCAACGCCTCATTCATATCGGTAATCTTACCGGCAATACTGATGGTAACCAGCGGGTCGAGGCTAGCCTCAATCAGGCTAAGTGAATACTTGGATAGCATCTTCTGCGCGGTAACATCCCTACACACAATCACTACGCCCAAAACATTCCCGCTATCGTCCTTATAAACCGATCCGTTACATAGCACAGTAGTATCTCCACCATCAATTATGACTAGCGGATAGTCCTTAATAAACCCTTTCGCAAAAGCCTCTTTATAAGCCTTTCGTGCTTTTTCGGGTTCAGTGAAATATTTGATGAAGCTGGTGCCAACAATTTCTTTTCGCGTCTGTTCTGTGGCTTTAAGCGTAGCTTCATTTACGTCGATAATCTTACCAAAGAGACTAATGGCAAACAAAGGATCCAGACTTGCCTCAATAATGCTGCGGGCATACTGCGAATTTTGCCTATGTGCAGGAGCATCTCGGGCAACAATAACAACTCCTACAGCCTTGCCTTTATCGTTCTTATATTGCGATACGTTGAATAACATGTCGGTTAGCTTGCCCGTATTATGGCGGAGCGTAAGGGGAATATCGGTAACCAATCCATTTACTAAAACGTCATTGTAAACTTCGCGGACCTTTTGGGGCTCAGTGAAGTAGTTGAAGAAGTCGGTGCCATTGGACTGCTCGCTGGTAATACCAGTAATGTCCGTCAGCGCCTGATTCATTTCCAATATCTTACCGTCGGAATTTATGGCCACCAATGGATCTAAACATGCCTCTATCAAACTCCTTATGCTCATGATATTTGTATTTAAATTTTCAATTGGAAACAGGGCCTAAACTATTCCCTTCACCTAATTTCACAGTTGATTTATCCAAACCACAACTGTGATACATCCGTCCTGATTTACCGTAAATAATCAACTCCGATTATACTATGACTCCCTAGCAATAAGCCGCAGCGTGCAATTGGATGCCCGCGTTGGAACTCTGGGAAATTAAAATCGGTTTCGGTAAAAACTTATATCGACAAAGGTGCGCCAACCAAACCCTTAAATGTTACAAAACTCCAGACAAGAGTTACATAAATCACAGAGTTTGACATTTGAGATAGCGTTAGGCATACTCTAAGTTGCCAAAATCGAGACCGCTAAATACCTTTATGCTGAAGCAGTAGCCGAGGAGTGTTTTCTCCAAAATAGTTTTCGACCTTGCGCGCAATGGTGAAGGAGAATTTATCGCAGTAGAGATGAATAGCAGCCACATTGCCCTCGGCCACGGTCAATTTGATGGATGATATCTGTTGCTTGTGCAAGTGCCCCACGATTTCAGTAAGTAGGGCGGTGGCAATGCCGACGTTTCGGCAACCATCATCGGTAGTAAGAGCCAATATCCAAGCGCTGGAACCGCCCGTCTCCACAGCCCCAATAACATATCCCACAAGCGAATCGTTGATTAATGCGACTTGGAACAAATCTCCATGCACATCGTAGAGTTGCCGCAGCACAAAGGGAGGATAGCAATTGTCCCCAAAGGCTTGCCTATCGAGCTGGTAAACTAACCCTAGCTCGCTTATCTCCACCGGCCTAACCACAATGTTCCCCATGCCTCTTACCTATCAATGACTATTCAACAGAAAAATGCGATTGGACCTGTCCGGCCTCATCGGCCATGTTAGTAGATATAAGAATTAGTAGCTGCTGCCAACTACTGTTTTGCATCTGCATATTTTTTCAACCCCCACTTAATACTCGAAACAATAGTGGTAGCAATAATGGCGCCTAAAAATGCCATGAACATATCCTTTTGGGCGTCCCAAATATCGCCTTGAGTTCCAAGGTAAGCATCGCCCTGAGCCTTAAAAAAGATATCGGCTACAGACCATTCGATCAACTCATAAAGACCACTAATCGAAAGCGTAATCTCTATGGGAAGAATCCAAGACGCAATTTTTGAGAATTTAAACCACCGGAGAAACAACTCTCGCATAGGGTAGGCAAGCAGCAGGCCAAAGCTGAAGTGAACTATTCTATCATACTGGTTTCGCTCTCCGTTGAAGATATCCTTAAGGTAGTAGCCAAATGGATTCTCGGCATAGGTATACTTTGAACCGTAAATATGGAGCATTAGATACATACAAATAAGCAGGTAGGACAAGTCGCTAAACTTAAAGCGCTTATAAGATGCTGTAATAACTATTAGGAAAAGGATTGTTAACGTATTTTCAAGAAGCCAGTTGCTAATATTAGTGGTTCCAACCAATGAATTGACACCTACAAATGTGAGGCAGGAAATAAAAATCCATATCCAGTAATTCTTTGTTATGGGAGTTCGTCCCTTCGAAACGGCTGTAGTAAATCGCATAAGTAAAGTTGTTAATTATTGGATAAAACAATGCAGTAGGCTATATTTCCCACCTTTCAAAACTACCAGTTTCATTTGGATTACCAAATAGCACAAATTTAATACGCGGTTTTGTATGTCTGATTGGCGATTCCACCAGCTCGTCCACCTTCGTTTTTTAGGCATTCAGTATCGTTTTGAAATGCTGATTTGCATTCTTTTTTAAATCTGTGCTAATCTGCGTCTATCTGTGGCGCTTTATTTTACGGATATGTTCTTCCGATGGTCTATCTGGACGAGAAGATTGCAGTCTGGTGAGAGACCCAAGGGTTTGACTCACAATTCTGGGTGTAATAATTCGGCCTGTCAACGGGCTACTTCCTGCAGCCGCCCTACTCCTCTTTTATCTTCCTGGTGTGGTAGCGGAACTTCTGAATCATCTTCATGCGCTCCTCAATGCTTTCGAGCAGCTTCTCGGCCTCAACCAAATCGATCCGTCCGGATTCCACCAACTCGTCTACCTTCGATTTCTCGGTGTTCAGCAGCGTTTGAACAGCCTTTTTCGTGGCCACTTCAATGTATATACCTGGGTGGAACCGCTTAAAGTTGCGGATAAAGGTCTGCCCATGGATAATATTCTGACTAATTTCATCGCGCAGCTGCTCACTATTGGTCTCCGAAGCGGAAGCATCCTCCATGCCCTCCTTAAAGCCATCGATAAGTTTGAGGTTGGCATTCTGAGCCTCCACAAAGCCCATCCCAAAATCGTAGCTCAACACCAGCTTGTTGTAGTTCAGCTGCCGGTAGATGGCAAAGAGCCAGGAAACACGTTGAAGGTTGTTGAGGAACCGCGAGTTGCGCAGCATATCCTCCAAATCGTGCCGCTGGTCGAGCGGCATGTTCCCATTGCTGTCGAGCATTTCGCTAATGGCCTCGGTAAGTTTTATCACCGTATCGGAGCTAATAATCCCTCGGTTGAACTGCTCCCAGTAGCTGGCTTTCTCCTTTTCGAGCACGCGACGGCGCAACTCGGCCAACTCGCTACTTTTTTGCGGATGCTCAACTTTCACCTTTTTATATCGAGGAAGATAGCTTCTCACAACGTCAGCATCGGCATTCTTATAGTATCGGCTCGATGTGATTTTCAGAAGTTCGGCTTCCATCTCCTCACTCACCGCCACATATGTTTGATTCAAAACCACCGCTTTTGAAGCGGCCACCCGAGTCATGCCTAGCTTATCCACAATAAGCTTAATGGTGGTGGCGTTGACGAGCAGGGTAAGCAGCACAATTCCGGCGGTAAGAAAAAGGAACTGATCCCTTACCTCCACAGGCAAGTTAGCCATGCCCGCCACAATGAGCGCCAGTGCTAAGCCTACCGCTCCACGCAATGCCCCATACCACGTAACAATGGCCTCATGAAACGTAATGCCATATCCGGCTCGTTTCATCAATGGGTAAAGCAGCGCAATCATAATGGCCCTAGCCACATGTATGCCTACGTATAGGATGAGGAGTACGATAAAATCGGTCGGGGTGAAATTGATACGGCTAGCAATAACCACGCCCACAATTATAAATATGAGCGTATTGGCAATATACACAGCCAATTCCCAGAACTCATGAAGGAATTTGTTTACCTCGGGACTGATACGGGTCTTGCCCACGCTGGCCATGGTTATACCTAGGCCAAACAAGCTCAGCACACCGGAAACATGTAGGAACTCCTCCGCAATAAAGAAGACGAGATAGGCTGAGGCAAGAAGCACCACTATCTCCACTATCGGATCGTTGAAAACGTTTTTGAGCCAGTACATCACTGCGCGGCCCATGATCAACCCGAGCAGCATACCGCCAATGGCCACCTTTAGGAAATCGAGAAATGGGTTAAGCTCGGTGGCTTGGCCCGAGAGTGGTATGTAAAAAACCATAAACAGCACAATGGCCGTTCCATCGTTCAGGATGGCCTCCCCATCGATGAGCGTGGAGAGCTTTTTGCTCGCGCCCAACTCCTTCAGAATGGCCACTACTGCTACCGGGTCGGAAGCACTAATTACCGCACCGAACATGAGGGCAATGGGCCACGACCAACCCGCTAAACCTATGCCGAAAACCTTTACCCCAATAAGCAGGACGGCGGTTAAACCTAGCGCAATGATAATTCCCGGACCGGCAAGCAGGGTGGCGTTTACGGATGTTTTACGAAACGTGTGCCAGTCCATGCCGAAGGCGGCTTCGAAAACTAACGTGGGGAGAAACACAAAGAAAACCACATGCGGATTGATTACCCCAGCCCACGAAATGGCACCCAATACAAGTTCAAACGATTCATCAATCCAGTGAAAGCGAGTAGCAGCACCAAGCAGCAAGCCAATTACCACCAGCAGCACGGTGTAGGGAATGGGCATTTTCTTCAGGAGATGCCGGGTAAGGGTTCCGAGTATTAACGCGATAATGATGAATAGCAGAGGTTCCATAATAGCAGCTCTTTATCTCTGCTCAAATTACGAAAAAAAGTTAAATTGAACTAAATTCTAAAATAATTAACATTAAAACCCTTTCGATAAACAAAAATAACTACCAATGCCTAAAGCGTTAATGCGCAACAACAAAATTGTTTCGCCATGTCATTGAGTATAGAATCCTATAAAGTTGCTAGTTATTATTGGACTTCCTGCGGCTTTCGACGGTAAAGCACCAGCACCCATCCCTTATCGAAAGCTTTATAGCGCCTGTTTATCCATGCTTCCCAATTTGGAATACTGCGAGCCTCTTCCACAAAGCCCTTTTGGGATAGAGCAACTTGCCATACAGGATTTTCGGCTTCGTTGACTCCAACTACCAGTAGGTTTACCGCATTGGGTTTTATGAGCGACTCGGTAAGCATACCCAAGCTGTCGAGCGCATGCCACTCTAAGTCCTTTTCGAGGTAAAACTTCACCGGCAATCCCCACGGGTTATATGGGTTGCACCACGGATTATAAATTAGGTTGATGTGTTTATCGCCATAATTGTCGTGAATATGCTTGGTAAGGCCAATACGACCAACGCCAGCAGCCTTCACCGACATGGCAACCACCCCAACACCATTTGCCAATGCAAAAAGGACAATTAGGGCCATTCTTATTGATTTGTATGCTCTTCGTTTTCCAAATATCGGAGCAACTTTTTCCCAAGCCAGCATCACAATAATTGGAAAAAGGAAGACGATAGGAAACAAGAACCGCTCTTCCTTATGCGGAATAATTGAATGCACCACAAATAGCGGAATTATGCACCATAGGTAAATACTGCGCGGATTATAAACGGCAACAACGACAAAGGCAATGGCTAGCGGTATTCCCACAAAGTAGCTGGGAAGAGTAATCAGTTTTCCTAGGTAAAAATACCAAGGAGAGGTGCCAAAACTGGAGGCCACATCTTCCAAAATATTAGCCTTATAGTAGTTGAATGGAGTAAATACAAATTGTCCGTAAAACCACGAGTCGATTAACGTTCCGACTCCAACAATAAGGAAAAAAACAGCGGCAATTTTTAATAAGTAGCGAAAGTTGACATTCCGAATAAAGATCAGCCAGAGGCCTATTCCGGCTATTACAAAGGCCACTTGAAACCGAAACAAGAAGCCCAATCCAAAAACCAAACCGAGCAACCATGGGGTATAGTTACTCTCCTTTTTATGTAGCAAGGCAAGGGCAAGCAACAGCATTAGTCCCGACATTGTTTCGGATGAAAAACGCACACTCAGCAGTGGAATAAACCACAAAAAGTAGGAGAGCAATATATAAGCCTTTTTATCTGTTTCGCGGCTAAATAGAGATAAGGTTTGCTTGATAAAAAAGGTAATAATAACCAATGACAGGAGTGCTGTGAGTATTCGAAGCCACATTACCATTGTGTATGGGTTGGTCTCACCAGTCGACTTCAGCCCACTGAATACTAGAAAACAGATGGTAGGCTGAAGTGCTGGTCTTAGCTTAGCCTCATACTCCCAAGCTAAATCGCTAGGTGCATGGGTGCCCAGCTTAATACCGGAAAACTCTACTATTTGATAGTGCTCATCGGCATGGTAGTAGCCGTGACTGTTATAGGCGGTAATGAGATAAACAACTGCCGCTACAAGAAAGACTATGTAGAAAAAGTTAAATTGCTTGTATTTAAATGCCATCAGTGTTAATCTTAACTTTTCAACAATTTCTACAATAGAAAATTAACAGGTCATCCAATTTATACTGTTCCCTACATAACTAATAAAATCTG
Source organism: Williamwhitmania taraxaci (assembly GCF_900096565.1). Taxonomy (NCBI): domain Bacteria; kingdom Pseudomonadati; phylum Bacteroidota; class Bacteroidia; order Bacteroidales; family Williamwhitmaniaceae; genus Williamwhitmania; species Williamwhitmania taraxaci. The sequence continues at coordinate 62,211 of NZ_FMYP01000004.1, read as the reverse complement.
TGTCAATCTGCGCTAATCTGTGGTATTATTCTCCACTACCAAATCTGCACTAATCTGTGGTGCTTTTTTCATTACATCATCTCAAAATATAATCTGCGGTATCTTTTCCATTACCACATTTTCAAATCCTATCATCTTCAAATCCTCCCTACTCCTCATTCTCAAAGTAAAGCTTGTAGAAGTGCATCCCCTTATCGGGATCGGAACCCTTTTCGATAAAATCGCTACCGCCATGCACGTATATGTGAAAGCGCTTGTCGAGTTTAATAATACTCTTGAAGAAACTCTTAGCCTTTTTGGTAGCCTCGGTGGATATTTCGAAGGAAGGCTCAAAAACCACCTGATTTAGCTCGGCATAGGCGTGCTTGTAGTCGTTGAATGCCTCCACTATTTCGGGTTGTTCCAGCACCACCTGCTCAAAAACCTTCTCGTCGAAGTTATCGGCCTTAGTAAAAAACTCTTCGGTGCGGTTAAGCAGCAGCAGTTGGTCGGTTTTCTCAACCTCATTCTTTGGTGAAAAGACCTCCTTCACAAAATCCTTGCATAGGTGGAGGTAGTTCTTGGTTTGGTAATAGCTATCGCTGCGAGGTGCAATCCGCAAGAAGGCATCCTTCCAGTACACCGCATCGTTATTCTTGTTGGTGGAATCCACCACCATCAGCTTAAAGCCATCCTCGTGCTCGGTGTTGAATATGATACACCCCTTATCCAGCCGATTGATGCTGGTACCCTGCTCCGCCTCCACCGTAATGGTAGTATCAGCCGAACGCACCTTGAGGAAGTTCTCCTTAATTTCCGATTTAAAAATGCCGATAGCATCCACCTGCTCACCATCCACCACGCAGTTGCGAATGGAAGCAACGTATAGCTCGCCATTCTTGATGTTCGGATGGCTGCTAACGTAAAAGAGATGCTTGGCAATCTCCTGCGAAATCACAACCAGGTTCTTCTGCTCCATGAAAAAAGAGGAGACGTAAGAGTAAACCTCATTGAGCTTTACATCGCTATCGTGGGTAAACGAGTAAAACTCCCCCGGCTTAAAGTGCGACAAAAAGTAATCCTGTAGAAGCGTACGGAGCAACTCATTGCTGGTATCAATCACGCTATTGGAGAGAACCAGTTCTTCATCTTGGCCTTTACTGCCAATCAGATGCAGAATTACCTCCTCAAGTTTGGCTTCAGAAAAATCGAGCATAAACATCAGTATTTGTACCCCAAAGTTGCAACTATTCTTCTTTGGAAAGATTTTAAATACGGAAAAATTGAACAAAATTCCTAAAGTATTAGCTTATGCAGGTTATATTTGTGAAAGAAAGCGTTAACTAATCACACTGTGTATTCTGTTACAAAATCACTGATATACCATAGTTTACATGGATTTATGTATCGTCGCCACCGCAATTACGGTGGCGCAGGTTTCTATTGCTATTACTTAACTACTTTCGCAAACTGAGGACAAAATGGGAAAACTATACGATACGCTCAGCAAGGATATTCGGTTTATTGAAGGCATTTCGGCCTGCATCAACTGTGGAACATGCACCGCCATTTGTCCTGCAGCAGAGGTTTACAACTATCAACCAAGGGCCATTCTCGATGCCGTTCAGGGCAAAAACGAAGAAGCCATCGAGGCTTACCTCAAGAGCGATACCATTTGGTACTGCGGCGAGTGCATGAGCTGCAAAACACGCTGCCCTCGGCAAAATGCACCAGGACTAGTAATACAAGCCCTCCGCACACTTTCCATCGAAATGGGCTATTTTGTGGAGAGCGAAAAAGGACGTCAGCAGCTGGCGCTCAAGCGTATGGTAGGAGAGTCGATTCTAGACACAGGCTATTGCGTGTATATCGATCATATCGACACCGAATCGTTTCCTGAGCAGGGTCCTGTTTGGGATTGGCTAAGGGATAATGCCGAGCAAATATTGCCCAAGATGGGCGCCAACTACAAAGGAGAAGGACCCGGTGCCCTGCGCAAGGTTCCACAGGAAGATCTTGACGAGCTACGCAGCATCTTTGAGGTAACCGGAGGCATGGCTTGGTTCGACACTATTGAGGAGCATTCGGCCCGAAAGGCCAAGGAAATGGGGCTCGAAATTGGAACCGGAAAAGATAGCGAATACTTCTACGAGGTATTCAATACTAACAACCAAGAAAAGCACACGAACTCATGAAGATAGACGGAAAGCGAAAAGTCTGGAAAGATTACCAGAAAGAGATTGCCGACGATAAGTTCTACTACGTTCGCAGCTGCATTCGCCAAAACTTTTTCCCCGGATCGGAAGCCGCATTCCTCAAGATATTAAAGGATGTGCTCAAGAAGGACGTCTTCGACGACACTCACCATACCACCTGCTCGGGCATTGGCTACCATTCCGAGGTTGTTCCCCTTGAAACAACTATGACCGTGGTAGGCCGTAATTTTGCGCTCATGAAGGAGTCGGGCTACCGCAACTACGTTCCCTCGTGTGTAACCTCCTTTGGTATCTACACCGAAATTCTCGATGCGTGGCACCACTTCCCCAAAGTGGAAGAGCGAGTACACGAGAATCTCCGCATTGCCACCAAACGGGAGTTCGATATTCCCGATAATCTCGCTCATACCAGCGATATCATCTTCAAGTTCCGACACGAAATTGCAGCAAAAGCGAAGTATAAGCTCATAAATAAGGCCACAGGAAAGCCCTTAAAAGTGGTCGATCATATTGGTTGCCACTATGCCAAGATGTTCCCGGCCAAAGGGGTTGGAGGAGCTGAATACCCCTACGTGCTGGCCGGAATGGTAGAAGCGTGGGGTGGAGAGCCTATTGACTACCCCGAACGAAGACACTGCTGCGGTTTCGGGTTTCGTCAATATTTGGTAAAGGCCAATAGGGGTTACTCCATTTCTGCCTCAAAGAAAAAGTTCGAATCCATGGAACCATACAAACCCGATTTCATCATCTCCAACTGTCCCGGATGCGCCTACTTTCTCGATAGATGGCAGTATGGCGTTGCCGAAATGGAGGGAAAAACATACGGGGAGGATGGACATGGAATACCATCGTTAACCTACGAAGAGGTGGCTGGCCTAGTGCTGGGATTCGACCCGTGGGAACTGGGATTGCAGCTGCATCAGGTCCCGGTGGAATCGCTCCTCGACAAAATGGGCGCTAGCTATAACCCCGACCAAAAGTTCCGAGGAATGAACAACGAAGATCTTGGACAACCCGAGGCGCCCAAAAATCTAAAATTTTACAAGTAGAAGACCTTTTATATGGACAAATCTGTTGCAGTAATAGGAGGAGGAGTTGCGGGAATCGAAACCGCAGCCACGCTTAGCAACCTTGGCTACAAGGTAATGCTCTTCGAAAAGGAGAAGGAGCTTGGTGGCAACGTTCTAGGATGGGATAGGTTATTCCCTACTCGCCGACCAGCGCATGAGGTAGTTTCCAACTCGCTGGCCACGCTCAATTCAACCTGTGAAATACACACCTCTACAACGGTAAATTCGATCGATGAGAACAACGGAATTTTTAATATTGGGGTGATTAGTGGACAGCACTTCGAAGCAAACGCCGTAGTTCTATCTACCGGATTTGAGCTCTTCCCTGCCGAAAAGAAGGAAGAGTATGGTTACGGCATTTTTGAAAACGTAATTACCTCCCGCGACCTTGAGCAGATGTTCCGAAAGCACGGCAAGCCAACAATGGTCAATGGCAATACTCCCAAACGAGTAGCATTTATCCACTGTGTTGGTTCGCGCGACGAGAAGGTGAACCGTCCCTACTGCTCCAAGGTGTGCTGTGTTACAGCGGTAAAGCAGGCGTTAGAAGTTAAGGAGGCACTTCCTGACACTGAGGTGTTCAACTTCTATATGGACCTAAGAATGTTTGGCCACGGCTACGAACAGCTATACAAGGAGGCCCAAATGCATGGGGTAACCTTTGTGCGTGGTCGCCTGTCCGAAACCAACGAAGCCACCGGTGGGGGTTTGGTGATTAAAGTAGAGGATACCCTGGCAGGGAAGCCTATGCGCCTTACCGTCGATTTGGTGGTGCTCATGGTTGGTATGAATCCCCGACCCGAAACCGATACTATTCTCAACTCATTGGGCCTACCTAAAAATGAGGATGGATTTGCAGCCGTAAAGGATGTGCATCTCGATTTCACTAAAACCAAAACAAAGGGTGTATTCATTGCAGGAGCCTGCACCGGACCTAACAATATTACCGATTCCATAAACGCAGCCCGTGCGGCGGCCATACAAGTTCACAGCTACCTTAATCCCCAATAGCATGGCAAATTTTGGCTACGGATCGATGAAATCCAACATTTGCGACCTCGACACGGCTAACCGAGAGTTGGCCATTACCCTTGCAAAGAAGGAGCCAACCTTCAACCTCTGCATTGCTTGTGGCTGCTGCACAGCAACCTGTTCGGCAGGTAAGTTTATTCCCTTTAGCTTCCGAACGCTTATCCACCATATCCGCAGAGGCGAAACCGATACCGCGGAAAAGGAGGCAGCGAAATGCATGCTGTGTGGTAAGTGCACACTCGTTTGCCCACGCAACGTCAATACCCGTAACGTTATTCTTCTCATTCGGGAAGCAACACAAAACCTAAAGCGATGAAGTTCGATCCTTTTGTAATCCCCTTTCTGTTGGGTATGGTATTCGTTCTCGTTGCCGTTTTTGGAAAATGGCATGTATGGTTCTATGCCCTTCCCAAGGAAGACCGTAAAAAGTTTTTCAGGGGACTCTTCAGCAGAAAAGTTTTTTCGGCATCGGGCGAAATTATCTCCGAAAGCCTGCTTCACCGCAAAATTTTCAAGAACAATTTTTGGCTAGGCTACATGCACATGAGCTTAGCCTTCGGATGGTTCCTGCTCATTGTTGCCGGAAACCTCGAAACGCGCTGGTACAGCCATGGCAAGTTAAACATGCCCTACTATCCCATCTTCTTCGAATTCTTTGTACACGATTTACGGCAACTCCCCTACCGCAAGTTCTTCGTCTTTGCCATGGATTTCTTGCTCCTATTCGTGCTCTCGGGCCTAGGTATTGCCATGATCAAACGGTTCAAAAGTCGGATTGTTGGAATGCGCAGAACAACCAAGCAGAGCACCATCGATCGCGTGGCCCTTATCACCCTTTGGCTTATATTCCCTCTTCGCCTTTTGGCAGAGAGCTTTAACGCGGGCCTATACGATACCGGAGGATTTCTCACCAATTCGCTAGGGGTTTTCTTTGCCAAGCATCTCCCGCTCGAATACCTCTGCTACCCTACCTGGTGGGCCTACTCCCTTTCGCTGGGATTGTTCTTTGTAAGTGTGCCCTTTACCCGCTACATGCACATCCTCACGGAGATATTCCTCATCTTTCTGCGGAAGTTTGGCATTAAGGAAAGGGCTGCCCACACCTCCTTTACCGAGGCCGAACTCAATGCATGCTCCCGCTGCGGTATCTGCATAGACAAATGCCAGCTGAGCAGCGATCTGGACATAAGCAATACCCAACCGGCCTATTTCAACCGGCTACTTCGGTTTAAAACCCCCGACGATGAGGTTACCAAATCGTGCATGCTTTGTGGTAGGTGCGATGTGGCCTGCCCCGTGGGAATTGAGAATACCGCCATTAGGCTAAACCAGCGCAAAACAACCCAGCACTTCAACGCTGACTCATATACCTATTTGCCGCCCCAAAAGGTAACAAAGCAGGCCGATGTTGCCTACTTTTCCGGGTGCATGGGTCATCTGAACCCATCTACCGTGTCGGCAATGAAGGGTATTTTCAAAAAGGCACGGGTGAGTTACACCTTTATCGACGAGGATGGAAGCATCTGCTGCGGACGTCCGCTAATGCTCTCGGGCAACGAAGAGGCAGCAAAACTTCTGGTGCAAAAGAACCTCGAAATAATCAAGCAATCGGGCGCCACCAGCTTGGTTACCTCTTGCCCTATTTGTTATAAGGTTTTCAAGGATGATTACGCCCTTGAGATACCCGTATACCACCACAGCGAGTATATCCTTAGCCTGATGGAATCGAACCAGCTGAGGGTGATAAATTCCGACAAATCGGTTGTTTTCCACGATCCTTGCGATCTTGGCCGAGGATCGAGCATCTACGAGCAACCTAGAATGGTATTGGATAAGGTGGCTTCACGGGTCGATGCTAAAGACCAAGGCTCGAAAGCCCTCTGTTGCGGTGGCAGCTTAGGTATTACCAACATCGACTCCAATCAACGAAAGGCAATCACCCGAAAGACAATTGAATCGCTCACCATAAATAAGCCGGAGGTAATTGCCACCGCTTGTCCTCTCTGCAAAAAAACATTTGCACCAGAGTCAAGTATTCGTGTTGCCGATATTGCAGAGCTAGTGAATGAGTCCGCCTACCAACTTCCTTTGAAGGAGGACGGCCTAGGCGCCGAGAAGCAAACGAGGAAAACAGGAATGGATGTGAGCAAGTTATTCACCATCAACTACTATTTAGATAAAGTAAATTTCTTCAACTAATCGCTAAAAACACTACCATGATAAAGAGAACAGCCTTGAAATCGAATTTAGCCATTGCAGCGGCCATTGTTTCGCTGGGGGCATGCAATACAAGCAAAACAACCATGGCTGATGCAAAAACCGACAATTCGGTAGTAACCGTGGTGGAACAACAGCGCCAACCAAACCGAGTACCGGCAACTCCATACCCAATTAAATACGTACAACCATCCGGCGATACGCTAACCATCCGGTTGCATGGCGACGAACGCCATCATTGGGCCGAGACTATCGACGGCTACCTTATTCTTCAAAAGGAAGATGGCACCTACGATTACGCCTACCGTAATGCCGAAGGCAAGTTGATTTCGCTGGAGATTGTTGCCCAAGATGCCGAAAAGCGCGATGTCGAAACCGTTAAGGCCATTGAAAAGGCGAAGGTGAGATAAAGAAGGTAAACGGAAGGTAGACGGGAGTTAGACTGAAGTTGAAGGAGCTTGTGAGTTTACTGCCTATTAGTAGTTACCTCTGCGTCCTCTGTGTTTATTATCTCCGTGACCTCTGTGGTTAAAAGGGGAAGGTAGACTAGTTAAACTGAATTTGCAAGCTTTAGCGGTCGAGAAAGGATTTGAACCAGCTGCTATAATTAATTCCATAACGATCCATTTGAGAAATGGACTTATTAAAATCCTTATATTTTTCTCATTCTTATAAACTTGAGATTATTAAGCAATAGTCAACAAACAAACCGCCACAAATCCCTTTTTCAACTCACAATTAACCCTTTAACTTTTAACCCATTAACTTTTTCAATTCACTTTTCACCTCTCACAATTCACACTTTTCACCTCTATGCTCTTAAAGGAATTCTACATAAACATTTGGATTCGAGTATTTGGTATTGTTTTATCAAGCTTGCTTATGGCAGCATGCGTTGTGTGGATGCGCGATTACCTGATCATATTCAACATTCTGGGATTACTAGTAATTCAAGTTGCACTGCTGGTGAGAAGTTTAAACATGCTCAACAACGACCTTGAATCGTTTTTTGATGCTATGCGCAGCAACGATTCCAGCTTACTGTTTACCCATCGAAAGAAAAATTCAGCCTTCATTGGTCTATACCAACAACTCGAGAACATTAACAAAAATATACAGCAAATAAAAATAGACAACCAAAATCAGAACCAATTCTTCAAAGTGCTGGTAGAGCATGTGGGCGTTGGGTTAATTGCATTTAATTCGGAGGGTAAGGTAACGCTATACAATCGTGCAGCATCCGAAATGCTGCATAAGACACACCTGTTTAGAATTTCAGAATTAGATAACATTCAGCCCGGGTTAAGCACCATTCTGGAAGAGTTACAACCCTCCGAACAGCGCTTAGTGAGCCTTTATCGGCACCAGGAATTGTTGCAGCTTTCGTTTAAGTCGACATGGATAAAGATACTGGACGAGCAAATTAAGTTGGTATCGCTGCAAAATATTAAAAACGAGTTGGATGAAAAGGAGCTGGAGAGCTGGCAAAAGCTTATCCGCGTGCTTACTCACGAGCTGATGAACTCGGCCGGACCAATGAGCAGCACCATTGCCACCCTCAACGAGTTTATTACAACCGCCGACGGAAAGCCTAAAGAAGTTGCCGAGCTAACAGACGAAATGGTGGAGGATATTGCCACCGGACTGCATATTTTAGAGGAACGGAGCATTGGAATGGTAGAGTTTGTAACCCGATTCCGAAACCTTACTATCTTGCCCAAGCCAACTTTCGCGACCATTAACATTGCCGAACTATTTGCCGCGATAAAGGTGCTAATGAACGAGAAGCTAAACCAACGCAGCATTGAGGTTGAGATAAAGGTATCGAACGATAGCGCGCAAGTAGTAGCCGACCGATCGATGATGGAGCAGATACTATTGAACCTAGTGAGTAACGCTATTTACGCGCTTGAAGAGACGGAAACACCTCGCATTTGGCTTATTGCACGCCTCGATGAAAACAAACAACCAGTGGTAATTGTGGCCGACAATGGTAAGGGCATTGCGGAAGAGCTTCAGGATAAAATATTCATTCCATTCTTCACCACCCGGAACGATGGCAGCGGAATAGGACTTAGCCTTTCGCGTCAAATGATGCGTCTGCATGGTGGCACGCTAACGATGACTTCCACGCCAGGGGAGATGACGGTATTTACAATGAAATGGTGAGAGGGTCGAAGGGTGAATGGTGAATGGTGAATGGATGGCCGGTGCAAAATACCCCGGAGAGGGTTAAATATGATTAGCCGAGAGCAATGCACCCTGTAAGAGAATGGATGTAAGTGACGGCCCACACTTAAAACCAAAGCATAGCAACGACGGCAATTTATCGGATCAACATATTCCTATCACCAGTTAATTGCCTATAAGTTGCTTTTGTTACTTGAATTCAGAAATTACCAATACTGATATCCTCAACTAAAAAATGGGCTTTTAAGTATCACGCAGTGTCGGGTGGAAAGAAACAACTACTTTAGTATGTTAGAAGCAGAGAATGCACCTTGCTCATACTTCGCTAAAAATAAGATGCGAATTCACCCGCCATTTTAGGACACAACATAAAACAATTACACATATGACATCTTTCCGAAGCGACCTATCAAATAAAGAATTTCCAATCTCTGAGAAGATTTCGGCAAAAGTAATCCGACATTCTATTTTGAATTTAATTCAAAAAGACAATCCTCATTTTTCACATGATAGCTTTCTATCAGTAAGTGAGTTAAATCACTATAAAGGAAAAGCGATATCCGACTATTTGGTCCGTGAAGTAGGCGAATTATCAGAGCTTGAAAAGACCGTATTAACTTCAATGACCGATAATACTACTTTAAGCGACAAAATAGACGGTGATGATCAACAAACTTTTACTATTGGACAACGAATAGCGGATAAAGTTGCTTCATTTGGTGGTAGTTGGAAATTTATAATTTCATTCGGAGTATTTATTTTCATTTGGATAACCGCCAATATACTTTGGCTCTTCAATAAAGGGTTTGACCCATACCCTTTCATCCTTTTAAACCTTATTTTATCTTGTCTTGCCGCACTGCAGGCTCCTGTGATTATGATGAGTCAGAACAGGCAGGAAGAAAAAGACAGAGATAGATCCAAAAAGGACTATATGATCAACCTTAAGTCTGAATTAGAAATAAGGTCTTTACATGAAAAGGTTGACCATTTTATTATGGATCAACAGCAAGAACTCTTAGAAATGCAAAAAAATCAAATAGAGTTATTGAATGACATTTTAAAACGAGTGGAAATAAAGAAATAGGCGATTAAACATTGCTTTTTCGACCCTCGGCCAATGGATAAATTTGTATAACATGATGACAATTGCAGTAACGGCAAACAAACGAGTAACCCATTTCGCCAGCGAAACAGACATGTCTTCGAAGCGCCACTGTTCAAAGATCTTTTATTATATTCACCATTCAAATTAAACACTTGGGTTTCGCATACTATGACAGATTAACTTCAACAGTCGATAATTACGCTGAAAGTAACGCCACCGCATGCCAAACTACGGGAACATTACTAGCAAACATAATGTAATACAATCACAATGAGAGTAATATTTTTAATTTTCGTTACACTACACGGACTAATTCATTTACTTGGATTTGTAAAAGCATTCGATCTCAGGGAAGTTAAAGAGTTAACACTTCCCATTTCAAAACCTATAGGAATAGTGTGGCTGATAGTAACTGCATTATTTCTGCTTTACGCCATCCTTTATATTCTGAGTTTCAAATATGCTTGGCTTATTGGACTTATTACGGTAATAGTTTCCCAAATACTCATCATTTACGTTTGGAAAGATGCCAAATTTGGCACAATTCCCAACGTTATTATACTGTCAGTTACATTACTGAGCCTTGGTTCGTATGTAATGCAAAGTGAGTTTACAAGCCGCGTGGAAAAAGATTTCTCAGAAAACAATACGCTTTCTACCGACATATTAACGGAAAGCAACATTGCTCATTTGCCTGCAATTGTGCAAAAGTATCTTAACTATACCAAGTCGGTTGGACAACCAAAAATCAAGAATTTCAGGGCGGAATTTGTTGGTGGAATGCGTTCTAAACCCAACGACAAGTACATGAAGATACAATCCGTTCAATACAACTTTTACCAGAAACCATCACGCTATTTTTATATGACTGCGAGCAAAATGAGCTTGCCGGCAACGGGGCTACATCTTTACCAAAGCGAGACGGCCACCTTTGAAGTCAGGCTTTTGAATTGGTTTAAAGTTGTAGATGCCAAGGGAGACAAAATGAATCAGGCAGAAACAGTTACCCTACTAAACGATATGTGCTTTATTGCCCCAGCAACATTAATTGACAGCCGAATAAAATGGGAAGTCATTAACGATACAAAAGTCAAGGCCATATTTAAAAATGGAAGTATCAGCATAAGTGCAATACTCTATTTTAACACAACAGGCGAACTTGTAAACTTTATAAGTAACGACCGCTACGACACCGACGGTAAAAGATACAGCAACTATCCTTGGGCAACCCCAGTGGAAAACTACCAAATGATAAACGGTTACCTATTACCGAGTAAGGCTAAACTAATATACCAACGACCCGATGGAGACTTCATTTATGGAGAGCTGGAATACAAAAGTATTAAGTATAATTTGAATAGTCTCGAGGATTAAAAGGGGAAATAATTGTCGCCGAAAAGAAACTAACCGCCATCTAATAAACTATGTCAATTATGAACTCAAATATGTTTATGAGAATTTCTGCTATTGGAACTTTAGTTGTTTCAACATTAATTATGAGCAGCTGTGCTACCTATCATGTAACAACTCAAAGTTTACTAGAGCAACTTGCAAAGACCCAACCTGAGAAAAAAGTTAATTTTATTGTTGCATTTCCAATTGTTTTTCCAGGAGTTGTGACTGGCAACTCTTTGACAGAAATAAAAGTATTAGATAAAAACGAGTTTGTATGTATAATTCCGGTGACAAGAAAGACTGGTGTGAGAATTACAAAAAAAGACGGAACACGTAAATCGTTTTATTTTGACACATTACTCGTTCAAGATAGCACAATAACAGGTAAAAATGACCATTTCTTCGGAGTGAATATTACACCAATTTATCTAAACAATATTGAAAAAGTAGAATTACAAAACAAATAGAATAAAACACACCCTGCCAACGCAGACTATTTTCCATCCATGCGCTGCGAGCCATTGCAGCATAAAATACAACACACTATTAACCTTTTACGTCCACCCTCTTCCCTCTCGCTAGCGAAGCCCAGATTCCTAGAATCGAAAGGGCTATGAATACGCCAATGGTGAGGTGAGAGGCATGCAGAAACTGTAAATGGTTTGATGGATTAATTTTATCGTTGCCAATAAATAGATGAAGAACTAAGGCCAAACGCCTATAGCCCCAACGTGCTAATGTGGGATGATGCCAAGGCAGCCTACTTCACCGCCATGGGCTGGGACCCTACCACAACCAAACCGCTGGAGGCCACACTCGATAAACTCAACCTTCCCACCGTGAAACACCAGCTTTACGGTAATTAGGATTAAAAAGCGGTTGTAGTGCATTAGCGCTACAACCGCTTCTAATTCCGATGCATAATTGACTATATGCATTCTAATCGGGCTACCCATTCGTTAAAACGAGGACATTTGGCTCGGATTCTGTTAAGAC